>CAIMVD010000157.1 GCA_903844815.1 uncultured Bacteroidota bacterium
TAATGGTAAAGCAGGGTTATCTTGTGAGTCAGTGGTATGATATGCAGGCCGATTGGGTTATGGCTCAGACACGGGGAAGTGTTGATCAGGATTTTAAAAGTCTCCCTTATAAACGTGTTGTAAGGCCTGTCTTTCCACTGGATCCTGACATGCCGAATCCGGAACTGAATGTTATTATGGTACCATCTGCAAAACAGATGTACGGCAGATAATTGTTGCCAAAACGCATACATGCAGTTACAATTGATAGGTTTCTGATGAAAGTAATCCTCTCTAGATTTTCTGTTGGTGGAATAAAAAATATTTTAATTCGTCTTTTCCTTAACCGGTTAAAAATATTCTAAAAATTTTCTCTATGAAAAAAGCAGTCTTATTATTAGCAGGATTATTGATTCACTTCTTGAGTTACTTATCAGGACAATCGTTCCTGACCCCTGATGATCATCTTATAAATGGTTATTCGAAGAAGATTGCCGGACTTGACTTTGAATATGCCACCTGCATCCCTGGTCTTCGTGAAAGCCTGCTTCTAAGAGCAACCAGCGGAAAGGACAATATTGAATGGGAAACTGTTGCTGTTCCATCGGGTATTAAGGAGAAATATGCCACATTTGTCTGGGTTGCTGCACTTGGCTCCAGTCCCGGGAAAGCTAAAATGGATCTTGCAGTAAATGGGGAAAGTGAATTCACATTCTATACTGATGGCATTCATGACTGGGATATAAAAGGGAATGACAGATCCATATTAAGCTTTCATTCAATTATGGTCGATCAGCATGGTGATAATCATGGTTATATGATCCTGCGTATTCCATCCGATAAACTTGTTTCCGGGAAACCATTAAAAATAAGAGTAACCGGTGGTAAATCGAACCTCACCTCCTGGTATATGACGTTTAAAAAGGAGGTTAAGACAGGAGTTACTCTGAATCCCTTTCCCGCAATCATAAAAAAAGGGGAGAAACAGCTACAGCTCGTTGAGGCGGGAATCTTCTATTTCGGACCAGAGGCTGAGGCGAAGGTCTATTCCGATAATAAGCTGATTGAAAACGCTACCTTGAAATTCGGCTATAATACGGTCAACCTTGGTCTGCCTGCAATTTCAAAACCAACAAAGACCGAACTGAGAGTCGTTGCAGGTGATTTCTCAGCTAAGACCACAGTTCTTCTGGAGCCGGTAAAACACTGGAATATAAAACTCATTCAGCATTCTCATACCGATATCGGATATACCCGTTCTCAAACCGAGATCCTGGCTGAACACCTTAGATATATTGACTATGCACTTGACTACTGTGATGCCACCGACAACTACCCGGATAATGCGAAGTTTCGCTGGACATGCGAGGCGTCGTGGCCTGTGGATGAGTATCTTAAGTGCAGGCCGGCAAGTCAGGTTGAAAGGCTCCTTAAAAGGATAAAGGAGGGAAGAATTGAAGTTACGGGAATGTATTTCAACTTCGATGAGATTCCCGACGAGAAAATTCTTGCTTCCTCACTCAAGGCAGTTGGAAGGATGAAAGAGAAGGGTATTGCAGTAACAACAGCAATGCAGAATGACGTTAATGGTATTGGATGGTGCATGAATGATTATTTCAGCCAGCTCGGCGTGAAATATCTGAACATGGGAACCCATGGCCACCGGGCGTTAATCTGTTTCGATAAACCTACAATGTTCTGGTGGGAATCGCCTTCAGGGAAACGGCTCCTTACATTCAGAGCCGAACATTACATGACCGGTAACACTGTTCTTGAGATGCAGACAGGCGATGTGGACAGGTTTAAAAACAACCTCATGAACTACCTGATCAGTCTCGATTCAAAGCAATATCCTTTCGATGAAATGGCCATCCAGCATTCGGGTTACCTGACCGACAATTCACCTCCTTCGACCATTGCGAGCGAGCTTATCAAGCAATGGAATGAGCTTTTTGTCTGGCCCCAGCTCTCAACCTCAACTGTTGAGACCTTTTTCAGCGATATGGAGAGGGATCATTCGAAAGACTTTCCTGTGATCAGAGGCGCCTGGCCCGACTGGTGGACCGACGGTTTCGGAGCTTCTGCCAGAGAGACAGCTGCCACTCGGGTTGCATCATCTTCATTAATCGCAAACGAAGCCGGCCTTTCGATGGCATCGGTCGCTGGTATTAAACTGCCTGATGAGATAAATAAGAGTATTGATTTATCCGACAATGCTTTATTGTTTTATACAGAACATACAACAGGATATTCCGAAAGTGTAAGGGAACCATACAGTCAGCCGACAATGGAGCAGCGAGCCCTTAAGGAATCGTATGCCTGGGAGGCTAACAGGCGGACTGCCTCAGTTGGTGAACAGACAATGGGATTGCTTCAGAGCATGTTCAGCCGTGAAAAGGATCCCTCGATAATAATTTTCAATACTCTTAACTGGAAACGGTCGGGACTGACAACAATTTATATCGATCATCAGATTGTACCAAGGGGTAAGACAGCAGGGATTTTCGACAGTGACGGGACCCGGCTCCCTGTTCAGGCCTTGTCGCACAGGTCCGACGGAACACAGTGGGCCGTGTGGATAAAAGATGTACCTGCTTTCGGGTATAAAAAATATTCAGTAAAACCCGTCGACGAAGTTCCGACTCCTGAACCTTCCTTAAATAAGACTGTCCTTGAAAATAAATGGTACAATTTAGTTACTGACAATTCAAGCGGGACAATTGTCTCACTATATGACAAGGAATTGGCAACAGAACTCGTGGACAGGGGAAGCCGGTACAAGCTTGGAGAGTTTATCCTGGAACAACTTGGAAACCGGTCGCAGATGGAGAGCAAAAGGTTTGATGATTTCAAACGACTCTCGCTAGATACAGTCTGGTTTGATTCAATGATAACAGGAGAGATCTGGAACAGCATCAGGTTCTACGGCGAATCGGAAACTGCAATCGGACCGCGAGGATTCATGTTTGAGATCAGGCTTTATAATACCGAAAAACGCCTCGACCTTGCATATTCAATTGTAAAGAAGAGCATAATTGAACCTGAGAGTTTTTACATTGCCTTCCCTTTCAGCATAAAGGACGGAAAACACTTTACCGAAGTCCAGGGAGGTGTTATTGAAACAGGAAAGGACCAGATAAAGGGTTCATCGAACGACTGGTATTCGGTTCAGGATTTTACTTCAATAAGGAATTCAGGTTCACAGCTTGTTATGGGCAGTGCCGAGATGCCGTTGATGCAATTCGGGGCTATAAACACCGGGCGTTATAAAGCAGGAGCGATGCCACAGGGGACTAATCTTTTCTCGTGGCCGATGAACAACTACTGGGTAACTAATTTCAATGCTGATCAGCGTGGCGGGCATTCATGGACATATTACCTGACAACTTCTGCTGATGCATCAAATGGTTTTGCTACCAGATTCGGATGGGGATGCAGGATTCCTTTCCTGACTCGTATTATTTCCGGTTCGGGCAACGGAGAAAACAAGAGTGAAGGCTCATTCATTACCGGATGGCCCGAAAATGTTGTTCTTGTAAGTGCTGAGCCGGAGGCCGACGGGAAATCATTTGTAATCCACCTCCGCGAAACAGACGGAAAGAACTGTGTTCTGAGTCTGGTAAACGGCCTTACAGGTAAAACACTTGAGGCAGTTGAAGTTGATGTGACAGGTAAAAATGTTCCTGTACCAACTGTTAACATAAAACCGCTTGAATCAAAGTTTTATAGAATAATACTGTACTAATTCCTTTGAGCCCTTTGTGCAACCCTTTGAGTCCTTCGTGGTAAAAAAAAGAATTTAAACACAAAGGACTCTAAGGTTTACTCAAAGGACACTAAGGGTTACTTCCCAAATACTTTTTTGAGCAACTCGGATGTTCTTGCCATTGGATCTGTTCTGATCTTAAGTTCTTCTTTTGCTATCATAACAAAGAGTCCTTCTACTGCCCTGTCGGTTACATAAGCCGGCAGATCAGGATTCATCTTCTTAACAAAAGGGATAACATTATAAGCTGAAACCAGATCACCCCAGTATTTTGTTGCATCAACAGCATCAAGCGATGTCTTTATCTCGGGCTGAAATGCGCCTTTAAGATCTGGAGAGGTGGTTCTTTTGAGGTACATGGTTGCAGCATTCTTTTCACCTCTAACGATATTGATTGCGTCAGTAACCGTCATCCCCTTTATGGCAGAGATGAATATGGGTTTTGCCTTATCGGCTGCCTTTTCGGCGGCGCGGTTTATCGATTCATTGAACTTGTCAACCTGTTTCCCCATGCCAATAGACCTGAGTTTTGATTCCATAGCCTTGGCTTCGGGTGGAAAGGGTATCATTATTTCAGGATTCTTCAGGTACCCGTCAACAACCGATACAATTTTGACACTTTCTCCGGTTCCATTTATAAGGGCTTCCTTTATTCCGGCAGCTGCATCACCTTCCGATAAAACTGATGTATTAGCCTTCAGGAATTTCTTTGCATCCTTCAGGAACTGGGCGTCGGAAGGGGCTGCGATTAGTGCATATAGAAGGAATATTAAACAGATCTTTTTCATTTTAATGGCTGTTATTAATTTTACTATACTGATCAAATACCCTGCCAAAGGTTCTTACCTTCGTGTCCTTCGTGTTCCCGAGTACTCGGGATTGAGACCTTTGTGGTGAATTTTTATTTTTTTTTACCACGAAGGACTCAAAGTAATGCACAAAGAGCACAAAGGTTTTATTTTTGTTATTGGTTCTCCAGTTTTTTAACAAGAAATTCCCCGAGTTTTTTACCCTGATACGAGCTTATGTCAGCTGTGAACCTGTAGTGGATTCCTCCATAGATTCTGCTTACTGAAGCTTCTGCAGCGGCCTCTTCAAAGGAATTGAAATGCCTTTGCATACCTATATACCTCATGTCGCTTGTATCCTGGAAGGCGAAATTGTTTCCGAACAAGGAGGTAAGGGCAACTGCCGAGCATGCAGAGATATTGCTGTGGCCGCTTGTGTATTCGGGGAAGGGAGGAGTTTGAAGGAAGGGAAGCCATACCCGGTCCATTGATTCATTTATTACCGTAACAGGCCTCACATAGCTGCTCCGGTATTTCTCATCCCAACAGGCAATAAATGACTCGTAAAGGGCAAGAGCAGTATAGGCATACGCCTTTGCAGTCTTCACTTCATCGGCTCCCGACTGTTTTGAAGCAATCGCTGCGATTCCCATCCAGTGACCGCCGGGGGTGATTTTTTTATTGGCAAACATCAGATGGCCCGAATGTTCAATAACCATCGGATTATCATCCCAGTAACGTGCAATATCCTTCTGTTCCTGCGTAAGGTTTGTGTTGATGTCGTAAACCTCCTTCACACCTTTGTAATAGACTGAATTTGTATCCATGCTGAATGGAGGAGGAGGTACGGGTTTGAATAATGATGCCGAATCCATAACCATTGTCTGCATTGTATTCCAGCACCATTCTATACCATCGAGATAATCGGGAGGAGTGGGTCTCCATTTTCCAGGGTCATTGCTTCCCAGGTATTTCTGTTTCCCGCGCGACTGAAGGTACCCGTCGCCGTTGGCCCTTTTCAGAATGACTTTTGCAACTGAATCGCCAAAAGCGGCTGATCGGGTGAAGGTCTCTTCATCAAGCTTGGTTTTGAAATTTTTATATACTTTCTCTTCCCATGAAGTGAGAGAGTCGACCGAAAAAACCTTAACCTTTCTTACTACATCGAAAAATGACCTTGTGGCTGCAAGTGTAAAGTCATATGTTTTTCCTGCCTCAGGTTCGGGCATTTTTCCAAATCCTTTTAGTTTTGCAGTAATCGATGCAGCACCTTCGTTTTTAAACCTCAGGGCTTCGTAAGATGCCAGCGACGAATATACATAAAGCCTGCTTGCAACAGGAGGAGTAAAGACATCATAAATAATTACCTGGGTAAGTTTGTCCTGGTTTCCGTGAATGATGTCAAAATCAGATATCTGATTGCTTTTGTTGCTGTTACAGCCGGTTATCAGCAGTATTAGTGAGAGGATGGTGGCTATCCGGTTAATGCTTTTCATTGATCGTTTTTTCTAAATGTTAATACCTGTTTTAAAATTCAATAATTCTTTTTTCGCCTTTATTGTTAAAAATCGAAACTGACTTTGCATTTTCCCCGGTAGTAAGAAACTTTGAAGACTGTGAAAGATTTGACGAACCATAATAAAACTCTTCCTTCCTGGTGCTTCCGTTTTTCAGGTTGATCAGAGCATTTGTCTCATCAGTTCTGACCGGAATAGTATTCAGGTTATTTCCGGGTTTAAACAATTTCAATGCCCCGCGGTTTTGTGAAGCCGCAACAAGATAATTCCCCTTGTTATCGCGGAGGCTGACAAGTGCTTTCCCGTTTCCTGGGATATAAATACCACTATGATTTATTGACTTTGGAATAAATCCCCCTTTCCCGTCACCCGAGAGCAATAATCCATTCAGGGCATCGTAACGTCCGGCCAGGACATCGGTACCGTAATCATTTCCATTTATAACTACATCGAGGTTCCCGTCGTCGTTAAAGTCACCTGCGACCATTCCATTAAGAACCGAAAGCTGAGCCTCAGCCGGTAGCGGGACCAGTGTGAATTTATTATTTCCTTCGTTTCTGATATAGGATGATCTTAATTCACTGGCCTTCAGAATCAAGGCTTTCGCGAGCTGTTCCTTCGAAAAAAGCTGATCGGTTGTAGCCTGGGCAAATGACTTGTAATTCTGAAATTTTGAACGGAGTGAGATCATCTGTTTGACGGCATCATCCCTTCCAAAAGCAGGATAGTCTTTTCGGGTGCTGTCGGTCTGACTTGTTACCAGATAGAGTGAAGGGAAGGCGTCATAGCTTCCGTTATTGTCGAAATCGGCTGAATAAATCGAAATAGGATGATTTGCATCGGCTTTATAATAAGAGTTCAATCCCAGATTTCCTGCAATATAGTCTATATCACCATCATTATCGAAATCGCCGGGGCAAATGGAGTTCCACCATCCTTTGGAGCTGCTTAAATTTGTAACATCTGTTACATTTTTAAAAGAACCTTTTTCGTTCTGAAAGAAGGTAAGCGGCATCCATTCACCTGCAAGAATAAGATCGACCCAACCGTCATTGTTAAAATCGGAAAATATGGCATCGCAAACGAGTCCTGCATTGATAAGTTCCGGGGCAGACTCTTTGGTTATGTCAGTAAATTTAACTTTTCCCTTTTCCGAGTCATTTCTGTATATAAAACTTGAGACGGGACTCGGATAATTCCATGGATCAACCCTTCCGGCAATGAACAGGTCAAGGTCGCCGTCATTATCTAAATCGGCTGCCCTGGCACAAGATTTACTTGTCAGGTTCGGAGGAAGCGTGCCGTTATTTTCAGTGAAATAGCCCTTGCCGTCGTTCAGATAGAAATGATCGGTATAAGCAGTTGAATTTGGTTCATTTTCGAATCCTCCGGAGACTATAAGAAGATCCGGGTCGTTATCGTTGTCGGCATCAAAGAGCAGAAGCCCCATGTCGTCCCATTTTTTTAATAACGGGTCAGTGCCGGGAAGCAGTGGCTTTTGTAAAAAGGTGCCGTCTGATTTTTGCAGGAAGAGTTGTGCGATGTTGTTTGTTGAACCTCCCGAAATAATGTCATCGAGACCGTCGCCGTTGATATCGCCGGCAGCAAGGGCGGGACCATATTCAGATAATTTATGCGGGAGGAGTTTCTGAATGTTGAAGTCGATAAAATCGGTTTCATTATTCACAAATTTTATTCCTGAAGCTGCGGTGACATCATTGAAGATGGTTGTTGCTGAGGTTTTTGCCCTGCCTCTTAAAGCAGGAGAAATCGTTTCTCTTATATCTGCTTTCAGGGACTGGCCTGCAGCCACATACTTTAAGATCTGTGCCTTTCCGCTCGGCCATCTTACAGCCATTGAATCAACTGTTGTAAGACTGCCGAGTCCGAAATGGGCTGCATTTTCAACTGATGAAAGGTATCCGCGGTAAGGTGAACTTTCCCAAACCTGGGTCTGTCCTTTTCCATACCAGATCTGTATCCAGGTTCCAAGTCCGCCGGGATTGAGGGAATCACCATGCAGCGTCACCGTTAGGAAGTGTGATGTTTCCGGATTCTTTTCCATAGAAGTATTCCTGTAAAGGGAAGCTTCATCGTTAATGTTATTGATTACAAGATCGAGGTCGCCGTCGTTATCGAAATCCGAATAGGCAGCGCCATTCGAAAAGGTTGGCGTTTCCATTCCCCATTTTTCAGACTGGTCTGAAAATTTCAGATTGCCGTTGTTTCGGAAGATATAGTTATGAATTTTAACTTCAGGTATTTGTTTAAGTATATCGGCCTTTGGTGTTGTGAGCCAGGCTTTTGACCTGAACATCCCGAAATCCCGGTCAGTTATATCGCGAGGAAATCCATTTGCGATAAACAGATCCCTGAAACCATCGTTATCTAAGTCGGCGAAGAGGGGAGTCCAGCTCCAGTCGGTGCCATCGATACCGGCATAAAATGATATTTCGCTGAAGATGGGAAGCGTTGAAGAGTCCTTACCGGGTACAAATCCGCGGTTAAGCTGGAGGGTGTTTCGCACATATTGGTAAACATAACCAAACTGGTCTGAATTCTGAAAGAACTGGTAGCTGGCAGGCAGGAGCATCATCTTTTTCCGGTAGTTATCCTCGGGATTCATGTCGAGCGAGATGAAGTCCTGAAGCCCGTCATTGTTTATATCTCCCACATCGTTTCCCATGGCGCTGTTCGAGGTGTGTTTGAAGGCAGACGAGAGCATTTCGGTGAAAGTGCCGTTTTTGTTATTTATCCACATCAGGTCGGCTGAAATAAAATCATTAGTTACATAGATGTCTTTCCATCCATCGAGATTTATATCTGTAACAGATGCCTGATTCCCGAAGCCTTCAGCCTTAATCCCGGCCTCTGCTGAAACGTCGGTAAAAACAGGATGTCCGAGGGAAGTGTCCGGATCATTGCGGAACAGTTTTCCCGAACTCCGGGCATCGGTGTTTTTCAGAACGGGACGGAAAATATAGGGGGAGTTGCGATCGTTTATTTCATTGACAGTGAGATAGACATCGAGGTCGCCGTCGTTGTCATAATCGAAGAAGGCTGCCTGAGTGGTGTGTGAATCATCGGCCAGGCCATATTCGGCTGCCATGTTTTTAAAGACAGGTATGTGTTTTTTGTTAAGTCCCTGGTTAATATATAGTATATTTTTTCTCTTTTCGGGACTGCTCTTAATAGTTGCACTGACATAAATATCCTGAAAACCATCATTATTAATATCGACAACAGCCACTCCGCGGCACCATTTTCCCTCGCCTTCAACCGCTGACTCCTCAGTCACGTCACTGAATTTGAAATCTCCCTTGTTAAGGTAGAGTTTGTTTGAGCCGAGGTTTGAGGTAAAATAAATATCCTGCAGATCATCGTTATTGAAATCGCCTATTCCAACACCACCGCCATTGAAGACGTTACCGTTGTCGAGCTGGTTGATTGAATCGTTTTCAATTATCGTGTTTGCAAAATGGATTCCCGATTTTGATGATTTAATCTGCTGCATCAACGTGGGCGTGCGGTTGCATGAAAAGGAAATTACTAATAGTGGAAAGATGGCTGCAATTTTAATTTTTCTAAGATTGAGGTGATGACTCATATTTGAAACAGGATATTTCTTTTCTGCAAAGTAGGTACATAATAAAATGTGAAACAACTAACAGAAGGGTTGGTTCAAATATCATCTGGTTTAAGTCTTTCTTGTAATCTTCATCATTTCACTTATGCCGTTCATTAATAAGCAAATTAAGTATGGCAATTACTTGTAATTGTTCTGAATGGATAACACAGGTGTTATTAATGTATTTTGGCCAAAAATAAATAATTATAATCAGCCAAAACAATATTAAAAGTTGTATATTTGGCTGGATATATAAATTTATATACAGCCATAATATAAATGTCAAGAGAAAAGATCATTGGCAGAATATATGAAATAGGGATACTTAAAGAAGCGCTCGACTCAGGAGACCCTGAATTCATTGCAGTGTATGGTCGTAGAAGGATAGGAAAGACATTTCTGATCAGGGAATTCTTTGACGATAGAATTTGTTTTGAGTTGACCGGAATGAATGATGCACCGCTGAAAGAACAGCTTAGAAATTTCTCATATTCACTGAAGGATGCAATGGGTCTGGGTATTATGCCACAGGTACCCGCGTCATGGTTCGAGGCATTCTCATTTCTGGAACAATTTCTCGACTCTCCCGGCCTGAAGCAAAGGAAGGGGAAAAGGGTTGTCTTTATTGATGAGCTTCCCTGGTTTAATACTCCGAAATCGGGATTTTTGTCAGCTCTCGAACATTTCTGGAATAGTTACGGATCTAAACACAGCAACCTTATTCTGGTTGTCAGCGGGTCGGCGGCTTCATGGATGATTCAAAGGATAGTTCAATCAAGGGGCGGACTACACAACCGTCTTACACGTCAAATCAGGTTATTGCCATTCTCGTTGTTGGAGACTGAACAGTATCTGCAATCCCGGGGCATTTTACTCTCAAGATATCAGATAGTCTGTCTTTATATGGCAATGGGTGGAGTTCCGTTTTATCTCAAACATGCAGAACCGGGACTTTCATCCGCTCAGATAATTGATAAAACTTGTTTTTCAAAGGACGGAGTACTGAGAAATGAATTCGAAAAGCTTTTTATTTCACTTTTCGATCAAAGTGAACTGCATTCACGGATCGTCGAAGTATTGAGGAAGAAACGCTCGGGACTGACCCGGAACTTGCTTTTGGCTGCCAGTGATATCCCAAGTGGTGGTACCGCAACAATGATTCTGAAAGAGCTTGAAGAATCGGGTTTTATCTCATCTTCAGTTCCGTTTGGGAAAAAGTCGAATGATGCCATTTTCAGGATTTCGGATGAATTTTTACTCTTTTATTTTGATTGGATAAAACCACTGGGCAAGAGAGACGCCGGGGATGGTTACTGGATGTCGTTTCAAAACGATCCGAAAAGAAGAGCCTGGTCAGGATTAGCCTTCGAAGGTATCTGCATGAAACATATCCGGCAGATTAAAGATGCTCTTGGCATAAGAATGGTTGAAACCTTTCACGGACCCTGGTATTATTCACCAAAAAACACTGATTCACAGCAAGGCGCCCAGATCGACCTTCTGATCGACAGGAAGGACGGAATCATTAACCTTTGCGAAATGAAGTTTTCAGAATCAGAATTAACTGTTGATGCTGACTATTCCGGTAAGTTGCGACGAAAGGCTGATGTATTCAGAAGCGCTACAAAGACAAAAAAGACCATTTTCATAACAATGATAACCACCTTTGGACTTACCGGTAGCCCCGCATCGCGTGATGTAATTTCAAATGAGCTGACAATGGAATGTTTGTTTTAAGTCATATAATTCATAAGTAATTTGGGTCAAAATAATGACTGCAGATTTGGCGGCTTGTTATTTTCTTCTTTCTTCTTTAACAACAGAGTTGCGTGGAGTATCACGGAGTATTCAGGAAGAGAGGTTTTCAACATCCTGATTTTCAATTTATAGTATCAGAAAATCTGTAGCAGGGTTTGGGTAGAGAGATATTCATATTCGACCCCTGCAGGGATCAGGCTTACGACAGGAAATTCCTGACGGGAAGATAGATCTCAACCTTCAGGCCGCAGGGTTTCCCATTTTCAGTCAGGTCAGTATAAACGATTCTGTATCGGTCAGGGACTTCCGGCTTGTTGAATAATCTTATCCGTGAATCAGTAATGAACGTACTGTGGGGCCGGTCATCCCTGATAAGATAATCTTCTTTTTTGTTCTTTTTATCACGCCCGGTTCCATTATCGGTGATTGTACATTTCAACGATTCAGGTCCGGTTTCCTCAAAAACAACGGATAGTTGTCCTTTTGTGACAAGATTTGCAAACCCGTGCCGGATGGCATTCTCAATAAAAGGCTGAACAAGCATGGGCGGAATCCTGATTATACTAAAGTCATCATCGTCAAGGAGATTAATCGAATAGTCGAACTTTTCGGGGAATCTCATCAGCTCCATCCTGATATAACTGTGAAGGAAGTCGATTTCCTCGCTGAGTGGTATCATACTGAGGGAAGCATTTGCCAGGGATGCTCTTACAACCTTTGAGAAATCGGACAGGTATGACAATACCTCATCTGTCTTGTTTGCAAGTACATAATACTGTATTCCGGCTACGCAGTTGAAAATGAAGTGAGGGTTCATCTGTGCCTGAAGGGCCTGCATCTCCAGCTGTGCTATTTTCTTTTCAATCTCAAGTTTTGTTCGCTCTTTTTTCTTTTTAAAGTCAATGTATCTGTAAATTGCCAAATAAGACAGAACAAGCAAAAAGATCATCGCCAAAACCTGGATATACCAGAGTCCCCACCAGGGGTAACGGATGTTAAAACTTATTTCAAGCGGGTCACCTGGAACTAATGTCACAAGATTGTAAGATTCAATTGAAAGGGTATAACTTCCGGGAGAGAGATTTGTAAATACGGTTTGTCTCTCTTCCTTCCACTTGCTCCAGTCTTTATCAAATCCTTTAAGCATATAGCGGAATCTGTCTTTTCCCGGATTTTTGTAATTGAAGATGTCGATATAAAATACAAGGTTATTCTCAGAATGGTCCAGCGAAAATCCATTTTCTGGAATGACCATTTTTAATCCCGAATGCTTAAACTTTGAGCTGTCGGCCGGTTTATGGTTAATATCAAGCGCCTTCAGGATTATTTTCCCTGATTTGGAATTGTCCGACAGGAAAGATCTGGTATCCAGACGCAAAAGCTCATCAGAAGTTGCAACCCAAAGAACACCGGAAGAATCCATTACGGCTTTTCTGGAAGATTGACCGGTATAACCGTCATCCTCGTCAATATATCTTATCTCAGTATTACCTGTTGCATAAAGTCGATTAAGGTTGATGCAATTCAATCCGCGGTTAGTGCCGGCCCATAAGTATCCCCTGATATCTGCATAAAGCCAGGTGACCGAGTTCCCGATCAGACCGTTATCACTGTTTATCCTGTATTCGGTTTTTATTTTTTCACCGGAAAGACTACCGATACAAATGTCGCCCACGTTTGAACAGAAAATCACCCTGCCAGTGTTATCAAAACAGATATCATTCAGATTGTTTCCTATTGTAGAATCTTTTTGGTTGAAATTCACCAGCTTCATACCTGAACTCATCCACAGACCACTTATGGATGATGCATACCATATCTGGTTGCCATGATTCACTATTCGATTGACATCCCTTGGATCACCCGCTTCATTTAAGCGGAATAACCGAATAGGAGGCTTGTTTCCAATGATATAATTTCTATTGCTATTTTTGTAATCAGGATATAAGATAGTATATCCCCATCCGGTTAGAATTAAAGTATCCGCAATAAAACAAATCTCATTTATCGCTCCATCAGGAATAATATATCCCGAATCAATGTCGTTGACTTAAGCTATAATGGTTTGTAATTCATGTAGTAGAGTTTCTTAGGTCGTTTTTTTCTTTCATTCTTTCTGCCAGTGCGGATGATTTCCCTTGTTTGGCTCACA
>CAIMVD010000158.1 GCA_903844815.1 uncultured Bacteroidota bacterium
CCTATTTTTGACCCTAAGTTAAAAATATCAGGGTAAAGTACTTTATCTACTTATCAAAGTATTGAACTTGTTATCAACAGTTTAAATTTAAAGACAGACACTAATTAATGATTTCTCTGAACACATGACAGTGAAATCACTCATTTTTAATTATTTTGATGTTTGCCTATCTTAAGAAGATCAAGGACTAAATTGTCAGCTTCATCCACAAAACCTGATCCCAATTTTCTGTCTAGAACCCCGTTGCTTTTAATATTGATTGCATATGTCTGTTCCTCATTAAATTCTGATCTGGGGTCATTAAAATAATGAATTATTACATCTTCGGAAGAGATATTGTTGCATGCAACCAAATATTGTAGCTTTCTGATAAGGTATTCAGAATGAGTCTCAATAATAAAACGGTGCTTAAAAGTATGATGTGCATCAATAAATAATAAAGCTAGTTTACTTTGGAATGAAGGATGTAAGTGTACTTCGGGTTCTTCAAGATGAATTAATTTCGGTTCAAAACTAAAGGTAGGTTTAGCAGAAAAAGCCACAATTATTGAAAGTATCATTTTAATTCCCATTCCGCTATCTCCAACAAGATGTTTTTCCTCACCATCTTTTAAAAAATAGCTTAAACCGATATTTTTATTATCAAGTACAATTGGTAAAACCTCTATTTTTTTGGCAATTCCAAACTCTTTAAGCCACTTGTTACAAAATTCCCATTCAGATTTGAATGATTCTGTATTATTCTGGATTTTCTTTCCAAAATCTATAAAGAACTGATCCTCAGCGTTTGAATTATTAAAAAAATAGTAATTTTTTATGACATTTTTAGTGGAGACCGTTATATAGTTGTCACTCATAGTCCGTAACACACTATTCAATTGAGAGACTACCATCCTTGTATTATCATGAAAAGAAACTAGTAACGCGGTCATTTTGCTGAAATCTTCAAGGAAGTCTATAGGAGGTGAGTTTTTTAATATGGAAGCAATCCTTTTATTTTTTTTAGCATCTTCTGATCCGTTAATCCGGGGAAAACAACTTTTATATTCATCACTTATAAAAATTTTGGCTAATAAAATATCTGATTGGAGTTGATATAATACCTGTTCTAATCCAGGATTATCATTGGATTCCGCTTTGCTAAAAAAATCTACAAATGACCAATGCCTAATAGAAAAATCTATATTAATTTCAGATTCACCGCCTGTCATGGATTCTTGAATAATGTAAAAGTACAATAATGACTTTTCGAGTAGTAAATATTGTTCTAAAAACTTGTCAATAGAGTAAATTTCATTTTTAATCAAAAGGCCACGAATTATTCCATTAGTGCGATTTTCAATTGTACTATTGAAGAAATTTGCATCAGAAAGTACTGTTTCACTCAATAAACTTGGCAGTAGAATATTTGACTTGTTATCCCAATACTGTTTTTTTTCGTAAACTGGTATTTGATCATCGCACAATATTGTAATTTTCTCTTTCAAAAGTAACTCATATATTAAGTCTAACCCGGTTTCGGGAATATCGCAGGTCCATTTGAAATCATCAGTATCAGTAATGGGGGATAAGAACTTCAGCAGTTTTTTTTGATTATGTGAAATGATTATCTCTTTAAGAACGGCATCTTGATTTTCAATCGATTTTACATAAAAAAGATCTACGGTTATTTCACCCCAACCTTCGTAATCCATTATAAATGAAAGCTTAAGATTTTCATTTTTTAATTCATAATTTAGGTTGTTTTCGAAAAAATCTATTTGCTCAATGACATTACTACTAAAAGTTAAGTTTTCAAGCGACGAGTTCTTTTTATCATAATTATACGTATTGCGAAAAAGGAACAGAAGCTTTTGTAAAGCGCTTTTTCCACTATTATTTTGCCCGGTGAAAATAGTTAACAATCTGAATTCAGGCTGAAATTCTTCTTTAAATACCCTGAAATTTTTAATTTTAAGGGCTTTAATATTTTTATAAAAAGTCATTGTATAATGTATAACTTAAATATGATAATGATTTTGTGAAATTAATTTTGCCAACAAATTAGTCAAAATAATTTGATTGCCTTCCACCCCCATTCATTCTTTTTCTTATTAAAGGAGATGATTGCAGTTCCGGAAATATCGGTGCCATTTGCAGGTTTATACTTATTAATCAGCTGAGGCTCAATAAATATATCATCCACAAAACCGAAAGTCTGATTGTCATTTTTCCTGATCTTACCTGAAAATCCCCTAAGTATTTCATTACCGGGAAGCTTATCAGTTTTTTCCAGAGAAATTACATTATAACGGGTATTTGACCCTGTCCCTTCAAGTCTTGCCAGGAATCTGTCGCCGATCTCAACCTTTCTAATGAACCTGTCATATTTGAAAAAACCCGATCTGGTCTTGCTCGCAATGAAGTTCAGAATTTTCTTGTCGGAATTTACAAACTCTACTATTATAAGCTCTACTGTTACGCCTGGGAACAACAACCCGTCGGCAATGCCAGAATGCTTTTTATAGAATTCTGTATTCGATGGTTTTGCTGAGGCCTTTTTATACCATTCTTGTTCCCTCCAATTCAATACTTCCTGTGGTATTCTAAAACCCTTCGACTGAAGTGACCTGGTCAAAAGGTCTATTTCAGTTTTCGCCTCTGTGAAGAGCTTCTTCTGAACAAGGAGGGAGGCCATTTTCCGACGAAGCCCAACAATCATTTCTTCCGGAGCCTGGCAGGTCAGTCCCTTGCAATAACATGAAAGAACTTTTTCCTTGTCGTCTGGATAGGTTTCACTCAACAGGTCCCACACCCAGAAATCATTTTTCTTTTTCTTTGCAAATGGGATTAAGGTTGAACGCATGGATTCTATATCGCCAAGCGCCAGTAAAAGTTTTGCTTTAAAATATGGAGGATACTGATATTGAGGGTAGTTCTTTATTACACTGTCCAGTGAGAGAATAAAAGATTCTGCCTTTTCTCTATCAAAGTTTATCACCCCTGGTTGTACCTGTTTCGGTAACAAATGCTTAGCATATGTAATATAGGCCTGTTCAGCAATCGACATTATTTCCTTTCCATCGGCCAGCTTTTCCTTTTCATAATCTTCCTGCCTTAAATTATCAAATCCCCACCAGTCGGCAAACTGGTTGTAATTATCTGATTCCTTCAGGGATTTATGAAATGCCTTGAACAGGAAACTGTAACTTTCCGACGGTTTTGGGAAAGGAAAAGCTTTAACAATCTCCAGAATATGCGTTGGTTTTTGAAAATCAGCTGGATGCTCCTTATGCAATGCAAAAATCATTTTACCTGTTTGCCAGGAAAGATTCTCGAAAAACATTTTATCTTCAATACTTAGTTGCAGATTGCCTACTTCGATGAGCCATGAACAGAATTCATCAAATTGACTTGGTATTTCATTTTTTTTAAGGTAATCATAATACACCCAGCTTATGTTGCGCTTTGCCCATATATTCGCGGGATCTGCAATCAATTCGGTTTTTGCCATCTCCAAAGCTTCTTCAAGCTTTCCGGACTGGCGAAGTTCCTTAATTTCCTTGGCCGGCATAATATTCTTGTTTCAGGGTTAATAAAGCTGTTTTAATATTTTCAATCAGCCGATTGCTATTGGTTTGAATTTTAACTGGAACGACCCTCCCGAAAAATCCATTATCCTTATATTCGAAGTCAATTACTGCAGTTTCTTCACCCCGGATAAAACTGTATCGCTCCTTGTATTGCATATGTTCCAGATCGGAGATGTAAATTCCGGAATCAGGGAAAAGCTTATGAAGGTCATCAAACAAATTTTTTGTAAAAGGATATCGCTCTTCCCGTTCAAACTCAAATTCCAGTTTACTTATTATTGTTTCAACAGTATCCCTTATAACATAAATGTCGGGCATGTCATTTAGCAGGGCAACAATTGTATTATACAGATCTTCACTGTTCGTGTGGGAGGGGAGTTTCATGAATTTCCCGTTGAACTTATTCTCTTTGTTTATCCAGGTCTTAAGTGCAGCCGAAGCCGATTCCCTTTTGAAGTAATAGAAAATCTCAAGATTTTTCTTTTCCCATCCGGTTAGCTCAATATACTGTTTTCTAACGACATGTCTTACCTTAATGAAGTGGTCCTGAATAAAAACAGGATGATCCATTATATTCAGGCCTTTCAACTGACTTAGTAACTGTTCGTCTATTGTGATTTCTTCATGCATTTCCCTTTTTCCGCTCAGTT
Organism: uncultured Bacteroidota bacterium; assembly: GCA_903844815.1. Taxonomy (GTDB): domain Bacteria; phylum Bacteroidota; class Bacteroidia; order Bacteroidales; family VadinHA17; genus LD21. The sequence continues at coordinate 4,223 of CAIMVD010000158.1, forward strand.
CATCGAGAGCTTTGAGTGCCGCAACATCGATGAATGACATTGAGGAATACGAACTGAAGCAGGGAGGATTGAGGGTAAATAACTTTTTTGAGGCCCTGGTAACTGCGGTATATGCCCATCTGAAAAAAACTTCATTATCCTTTGAACGTCTTAGCTGTTTGTCGGTAAAGTGATTGAAGCCTTTCTGATTTTCATGATCCCATACTGTGAATACATTGTCCCATTCTCCGCCCTGGGCTTTATGGCAGGTTACAGCATATCCGAATTTTACCAGCAACCCGTTGAAATAATCATCATTCAGTATGGCCTCTTTAAACTCTTCGGTTTTTGGTTTTAAGTGTTTATGTCTGGATGTAAAATCGACATACAAGGCTTGCGTCTCTTCTGGTCGAAGAAAGTTATCACCATACAGGAAATTTTCAAGCAACTTACCCGCCACTATTTTATTACTGCTTTCAGTATCGGGAAATACAAGTTCGACATCCCTCCAGCTTAGTTTAACAGGTTCTCTGCCTTTGAGCCCGACATATCTGGTTATATTAGTATCACTTACACGGTTGACCACCGCAAATTCCCCGTTGAAAATACCTTTCCTGTAATTATTTCCGCCTATTATTACTATATCACCTGTTTGAACCGGGAGATTTGCCTTTCCAAATCGCCTTTCCCTAATCTGAATATTCAGATCGAGGCATGTTTTGTTTTTACTTGCGATTATGATTTTTGTACCTGAAGTATTCTGCCATGTTTCAAGAAAACCATCCCATATTGGATTAAAAATGTCGTTACTATTGGGACTGATCCTGAAGTCAGTATAAAACCCTGAAGAGATACTTTTCCTTATTCTGCCGGCAGTATCCGTTATGCCGCTTTCAATATCCTGGCGTTTAATTTCTTTCAATTCAGTCTCTTCGGCTGAAACATTGAATTTTTGTATAAGATATAAAGGGTCGAATGCTTTTGAGCTGTTATCGCCTACCGGGGGGAGCTGACAGGGATCGCCTACGAAGATTATTTTGGTATTGGCTTCAATATTTGAAATCCTTGTAAATGTCATCAGATCAGTCAGCAGGTGCCCGGTCCCGAACCTGAAGAATTCGCTTTCGTTTTTTGCATCCGAAATCATTGAGGATTCATCCACGATGAATATTTTGCCAGCTACGTCAATGTTGTTACGTATTTTATAGTTGTAGAAGAAAGAATCTCCCTCTTCAGTTTCGACCAACTCCTCATAGCTGTAAATCGATTTATGAATGGTGAATGCTTCCTGCCCTGTTTTTTCGCTTATGACTTTTGCTGCCCTTCCTGTAGGTGCCATGAGGGCATAATCTCTTTCAATGGAATCAAGGTATTCGACAAGCCCTTTCAGAATGGTGGTTTTACCGCTGCCGGCATAACCTTTCAGCAAGAATATCTTTTCATCACTCCACAGGAAGGTCTCAATCCTTTTGAGGGCAATTTCCTGGGAAGAGGTCAGTTCAAGGTTTTTAAAGTGATTGAAAATACTCATGGTGATAAGTTAAACGATAATATCCTGTTTTTCCATTCCCCGTTTTTACAGGTACCGGTTTGGATGGGTAGGAGCTGGAGGAGGTCCGATTTCAGCATAGCCGCCATAATATTTCAATATTGCTTCAATGGACCGGAATAAAGGTGTTGCTAATCCGCATATCAATGGCGTTTAGTTAAGGAATATTATTACCAAACATGAAAAGAATATTTTACCGCAGGGACCACTCTACTATTCTTGTGTTTTTACCCCCCAACCCCCCAAGGGCATAGCCGTCAAGCTAATTTCCCTAACTCTCTGATATTCAGCAGGCATGACTATTTTTAATCCCATTTCTTTTGAAAACAGGTTTGCTTGTTGTAATTTTACTCATATTAAAGAACATTTTTTCGGTTATTAAATAG
>CAIMVD010000159.1 GCA_903844815.1 uncultured Bacteroidota bacterium
CTATTTAATAACCGAAAAAATGTTCTTTAATATGAGTAAAATTACAACAAGCAAACCTGTTTTCAAAAGAAATGGGATTAAAAATAGTCATGCCTGCTGAATATCAGAGAGTTAGGGAAATTAGCTTGACGGCTATGCCCTGGGGGGCAGGGGGGTAAAAATCGGGGAGTGAGAAACTTATTATCCGGGCTTAACTAAACGACATTGGATAAGGATTGGTGATTACAGACTTGGATTTGAAAAGATTTCCGCCAATACAATCAGGTTTATTATCGTAGCTCACAGAAAGGATATCTATAAGCTATTTCCGTAAAACCTTTAACTATACCCTTTATCAGATCATCTTTTTTCCTGCCATTGATTCTTACTTCACATATTCGAGAGATCGCTGGCGTGAATGTTATTCGGGTGTAGCCCTGGCAAATATTACCCTCGACTGTCTGGCTGAAAATAAAAACGGAAAAACTCCCTTGCCTGTGGAAAGGGCAACCCAAATCGCGGCCTAAGCCAGATTCCTCAGGGCCTGGTTCCATTTCCAGGATAATAAGATTTTTGAAAAGACCTCACCCGCAAAAAAGGAAACTCTTTATTGAGAGAAGAATGTCCTTTCGTAACTACTTTCCACTGTAAAAGGCAGCAAGAATCTTAAAAAACCGAAAGAAAGAATCGCGTTGATCCAGGCAATGTCAATTATAGAAGGGAAAAGAGGAAAAAATTTCCATTGTGAGAAAAATTAATCCTAATGTCAGTTTCTATATAATGAAACATTTAATTACCTTTGTAAGATCAGAAATTAACCGAATGGATAAGCTTTTTGACATTGTGTTCTTAGATGAAAAGAAAACTAAGAAATGAAAACTTACACTTTAGACGAGGTTCAAGACAAGCTTATCGGTAAAATTGGCACTCCGAACCGGGACAGATTTGAATATGAATTAAAAATGGACATGATTGGTCAAGCTATAAAACAGACCAGACAAGAAAGAAAATTAACTCAGGAAGAACTTGGTAAGTTAATTGGGGTGCAAAAGGCTCAAATCTCAAGAATTGAAAATAATGCCAGTAATGTTACAATTGAGACACTAATGAGAGTATTTAATGCTTTAGAGGCAAAAGTGTTGTTACAAGTTGAACTACCTCATGTCAAAATCAACCTCGGGCAATAAGTATGGCACAAACAGCACATATGGGTTATCTTTTTTCTACTTTATAAGCTCTACTCTCTGCACTTAACTTTCAACTTTCCAACACTTAACTGTTCCCCTCCGCTCTGTGCTATGTGCCCTGAGCCCTGAGCCCTGTGGATTAAACGGTCATACAAGTCGTGCAGGTCGTGCAGGTCATGCAGGTCATGCAGGTCGTGCAAGCCGGCAATACCGGCATAATACTATATCCTTGCACCTGATTTTGTTTCCCTTTATGAAACATTATTAGTATTTTTGCAAATAGTTTATGAAAGTACATTTAATTAAAAAACAATCTATCGAGGATTATATCCTGAAGAATGCCAGGAGCAGAACCTCTTTTGAGATATGGCTTTCGATTATTAAACGAGTTGAATGGAATGAGCCTCAACAGATTCTCACAACATTCAAAAGTGCTGATATACTTGGAAAAAGTTCAGAGAGGGTTGTTTTTAATGTGGGTGGAAACAACTACAGAATTATTTGCAAATATCATTTTGGAAATACGATGGTACATTTATTTGTAAAATGGATTGGTACACATGCTCAATATACGAAGCTATGCAATGATGGAAAACAATATGAAACAGACCTGTATTGAAGGTAAATAAAACAGATTTGAGATGGAAACATTAAAATATTCAATTATAAAAGACCCTCAGCAATACAAAAAGTATTGTAAAATTCTTGAGGAGTTGATTATCAGGGATGAGAAAGAAATTACTGACGAAGTTGAGTTACTTACCCTTTTGATTGAAAAATGGGATAATGAACATAGTACCTGTAATGATTCAGGCCCTGTTGAACTGATTAAAGTTTTGATGGAAGAGAATGATTTAAAAGCAAAAGATCTTGCTGATATTTTAAATTTGTCGAAAGGGACAATCTCTAAAATTCTTAATTATCATAAAGGTTTATCAAAGGAGACTATTCGTAACCTTGCTGAATATTTTAAAATAAATCAGGAAGCTCTTAACCGGCCTTACAAATAGGTTAGTGAAGCAAACGGGCATTTACCTAAAACAAGCCTTATTAAAAAAAAGAAAATAATTATAGAAGTCTAAAATACAAGTATTACGAAGCGAAGCCCCACTGAAATTGCTTCGGTTGAGTGGCCTGGTCTTGCCCCCTGCCCCATGCCCCATGCCACATGCCCTGTGCCCTGTGTATTAAACGGTCGTGCATGACCGCTCTCCTCTCAACCCATCGCCTGACCATCGATGATCATATAATATTGTTTCCCTTGCTATCTCAGTAACAATAACAACAAAATCATATTGTATTGTGATTTTGCTGCATATTTAAATATTTATTCTTATGTTTGTATCCAAAATCACACTATAATGTTAGTTAAGCAACTCGGAGAGACGATAAGAGACAGGAGAAAAGAATTGAGGATAACTCAGCCCCATCTGGCAGAGTTAGCCAAAATCAGCACAAATACCTTATATAAACTCGAACGGGGGCAAGGCAACCCGTCATTTGATGTGTTAAACAAATTGACTGAAGTTTTGGGAATGGAGCTGACAATTGAAGTAAAAAAGCAACATTAAGTAAATGAGAACAATGGAAATTCACCATAATGGCATATTTGCAGGTACACTTACCGAAGAAAATCACAATCAGTTTGTGTTCAGGTATGACGATAATTATTTCAGCGATTCATCTAAACCGGCTATAAGTTTAACGTTTCCCAAAACGAAAAAGGAATACAGAAGTGCGTTTTTATTCCCATTCTTTTTTAACATGTTAAGCGAAGGTGCCAATAGATTACTGCAAAGCAAGCATTTACGAATTGATGAAGAAGATAGTTTCGGATTGCTAATGGCGACAGCACAACTCGACACCATAGGAGCTGTAACTGTAAAACCAATACCAGGAAAATGAACCTGAATGAATTAAAATATTGCCCTGGAACATTAGCTGAAGGTTATACAACTTATAGTCAGGGTTGCCTGAGAAATATGTTTGGCGGTAAAAAGGTAAATCATGTATTGCCTTATGAACAACCGCAACAAAGCGAAGAAGTTGCTGAGCAGTTTTTGGAAAACCGTAAACGTATATCCATTTCGGGGGTGCAGGAGAAATTAAGTTTTCTCCTCGATAAAAATCTTTTGCGCCTGACTAACGAAGGAGAACAGGGGACCTACATACTTAAGCCAATACCACGCGATTTAAAAAAAGTTGATCAGGCCCCGGCAAACGAGCATGTAACAATGCAAATTGCAAAACAGGTTTATGGGCTCAACACGGCTGAAAATGCCATTGTATTTTTTAAAAATGGCGCACCCGCTTACCTCACTAAACGATTCGATGTAAAAAAAGAAGGAGGCAAATGGGGAGAAGAAGATTTCGCTACCCTGGCAGGTAAAACTAAAGACAATGCAGGAGCTGATTTTAAGTATCAATACAGCTATGAAGAAGCCGGATTTCTGATTCATAATTTTGTTCCGGCATGGAGAGTAGAAATAGAAAAATATTTTTCGCTGGTGGTCTTCAATTTTCTGTTCTCAAACGGTGACGCACACTTGAAAAACTTCTCATTGCTCGAGTCCTCACGTGGCGATTATCTGCTAAGTCCTGCATACGATCTGATAAATACAAGGCTTCATGTGGACGATTCTGATTTTGCTCTTAATAAAGGTTTATTTGCGGACGATTTTAAAAGTGAGGAATATAAAAAAACCGGACATCCTTCTAAAAATGATTTTATAGAATTTGCCAGAAGAATAGGTGTCGGGGAAACCAGAATTGAGAAATTACTGAATCCATTTTTAGTAAAACAACCGTTTGCAGTGACTCTGGTGAACCATTCTTTTTTAAGCGATGCTAACAAGAGAAGCTATTTACTTATGTATGGCACAAGACTAAACCACTTAATCAAATAAACTTAAATACATCATACATTTTTAATACCAGCCGGCAATAAGTAAGGACCATATAAGCCCGGCTAAGAATTCCCTAAGCATCGCCGTTGAAATGCTTCCCCGTCTGCTCTCTACGCTCTGCGCTTTATGCCTTCCTCCCTTCTCTCAACGCTCTACGCTCAAACCTTCCCTATATGATCGCAAGACCGCAAGACTGGAAAGATTGGCAAGACCACACCTTGCCCCCTGCCGACTGCAATAAAATAATAACCAGTGAAAAAATTGAAAAGATTTAAATCACTACGTATCTTTGCAATATAATACTTACGTAAGATGGATGCAAAACTGACATTAAGCATCGACAAGGATGTTGCGCGAAAAGCTAAAGTCTATGCAAGGAAGGAAGGGAGAAGTCTTTCAGATCTGGTTGAAAACTATTTTAAACTCCTGACCACTAACGCAACCATCGAAGATTCTGAGTATTCACCACGGGTTAAATCCCTGCTTGGATGCATAAAACTCCCGGATGACTTTGACTATAAGAAGGAGATTTCTGAATATCTGACTACAAAATATCTTTAAAATGACTGATCTGTTCATAGATACAGATGTCATTTTAGGCTTTTTAACTGACAGGAAACCTTTTTCAAGGGAAGCTGCAATTATATTTACCCTGATTGAACAAAGGAAATTAAAAGGATATGCTTCATCTCTGACATTTAGCAACTTATACTATCTGCTTCGGAAATTTGAATCACATAATACAGTTATCTCAAAACTCGACAGCTTATCGAAGATGTTAACCATAGTAAAGGTCGAGGAACAAACTATTAAAAAAGCTTTAGCATCCGGATTTCCTGATTTCGAAGACAGTATTCAATATTTCAGTGCAGTTGAAAACAGAAAAATCGATGTAATAATTACCCGGAATACAAAAGACTATAAAAAATCCGATATCTCTGTCATGACTCCGGGTGACTATCTGAAAACTGCCCGCAGTTAACCCTGCACCCCCTGCCCCTTGCCCTGCACCCCCTGCCCTTTTCCCTGTGCCCTGAGCCTGATGCATAAAACGGTCGTGCAGGTCATGCAAGTCCTGTAGAAGCGAAGCACCCCGGACGAAGCTTCGATTGATGTGCCTGAATGTCTCTACGCTCTCCGCTCAACGCTTACCTCTCCCCCTGCTTTGCCAGCCATAACCCTGGCGTAGGATGCCTGCTTTGCCATCCATAACCCTGGCGTAGGATGGTGCCCCTTGAAACTCTACGATAGTCATTAAAAAAACTGTAATGCAAATAGGCTGCACTACGAAAGTCTTTCTTTGTACGATAAATCAAGAATTCAAAACCAATTTATAATCAATAATATGAAGAAAACAAAAGAAGATTCAAAATTGAATACGAAATTGAAATGTACATTGAAAATGTTAAAACAGGAGTATGAAAATAATTGACCCTCATCTCAGCTTTTGTGAGATATTCAATCCCCTTACAGGTGAAGTCATTGTCGACTCTATCGGAATCCCTGAACTTGATTGTGAATCATTCATCGCGGACTGGACGCTCGATTGCTCACATGATCCTTATATAAAAGATCCTGGCCTTGAAACGGCATGGAGCCTATTTATGCAAAAACACAATGAGAAGCACCCCGGAAAGGAACCTGACTTTCAGGCGGTGGAGGATTTTCTTCTATCCTATGAGTCGGATGAATGGAAGGTTATAAGGATAAATAATTCTCCCTATGCCTGTACTATGGCAGGAACCGTAGCCTGGTTTGTAGTTGATAACATCATTGACTTTGAATCAATTGTATGATAGGAACTTACTTACCCCGGACCACTTACCCCCAGACTACTTACTGCGGACCACTTACTTCGGACCACTTACCCCTGGTTACTTACTCTAATCTTTCATCACATCTTTTCCTCTCTATCAAATAGTAGAGGTTTCTTCTCTTTGATTAGAATGAGTTAACAAAATATTTGTTTCTGCGAGTGTAAGATCCCTCAACTCATCCACTACATAACCAGTTAGTTATAGATGTATCTCTGGGTGGATGAGTTTCGGGATGACACATTTTTTGTGTGCATGAGGGGGGAAGGAAGCAGCGGCGATTCAATAGTAATTTTATCAGTCATCAACATTCAGGTGAATCGCCGCTGCTTCCTTCCCCCCTTGTCCACCCAAAAACCCATGTCATCCCGAATTCTTGCGCCTAAAAAAAAGTAATTATTTAACCGAAATCCGTCAAGCGGAAGAATGAGGGATCGCCCAATTCTAAGCAGATTATAGAAGTATTATACCCGGTAAAATGTGTATAAAGAATAGGTTACTTACTCAGGGCTGCTTACACGGGGCTACTTACCACGGGCCACTTACCCCGGGCCACTTACCCCTGGTTACTTACCACGGGCCACTTACCCCTGGTTACTTACTCAGGGCTGCTTACACGGGGCTACTTACCCCGGGCTACTTACCCCGGGCCACTTACCCCGGGCTTTAGCCCGGGGTAAGCCAACCCTCCCGGATCCGGGCTTTAGCCCGTAATGTCTTAAATAATTAGTAAATTAAACAAAAAAATATGACCAACATACTCGATCAGACAGAGTTGTTCAAAAAGACGGGGCTGAGAAAAAACATCAGTCTCCTGATCCAAACCGCCTCCGAAACACCCGATGAGAATAATTACTCTCTTATCAGTCAGGAATTCACCGCTTTCTACACAACCCAGCTTAAAGGCAAAAGTTTCCCTCCTATTTTGCGGTTTAATATCCCTGCTATAGGGACAGAAGTAAGTGCAGGCCTGGCAGAGGATTCCAGGAGGGTTGTAATCATCGGCGATCTCCACAGCGACTTTAATTCCCTGAGCTCAATCCTGTCAAAGCTGGCCCTCTCTTCCTATGACTATTTCGAAAAAGCCCTCTTCATATTCATGGGCGATTATACCGACCGCGGCCGCCGGCCTATCGAAACCCTTCGCCTGCTCTATGCCCTTAAGACCTACCTCGGAGAACGCTGCATTCTGCTCAAGGGCAACCATGAGCTTTTTTCCTTTTGCAATGGTAAGCTTCAGCCGCTGATCTACCCTGCCGACACATACAGGTTTTTCAACATATATCTGAGTATGGATGTTAACCGATTGCATTCAGCCTACTGTGACCTCCTCCCCTATGCTGCAGTAATAAATCATTACGCTTCCGTCGAAACTCCCACTGATGCCTGCCGCCTGCTGCCCGTAGCCTCTTTTAAAAGATATCTCGTTTGCCACGCCAGCATCCCCAGGTATGATTACATCAGTTATTTCGATGAGGAAAAACTTGCCGGGATGACCATGCCGTTTGATCGCCACTCTGATCTGGCTACAGCAACCGGGCAGATGGTTTGGGGCGATCCGTCAGAAGATGTTGATCCAATGTGGAAGGATGAGGTCAGGTTTGAATTCGGCAGGACCGAGTTCTTTGATTTCATGAATAAAAACGGTTACGACCTCCTGATCCGCGGGCATGAACGCGTTGAAGATGGAGTTAAACATTCTTTCGATGGCAGAATCATAACAATCTTTTCCACCGGAGGCCGAGACAACGATGATTCCTTTTACTCGCTTGAAGTTCCGGATCCCTCTTTTGCAATAATAATGGAAGATGGCCTGATAGTATTCGAAAGGGTTTTCGATAGTTCCTTAGAAACACATAACAAAGAGGTTTAAATCATTAAACTACCTATACATGAGTGCAAAGATCATTCACCTGAAACCGGTGAAAAAAAGATATATGTTCTGATGAAACCGGCTGGGATATCAGTGGAGATATTAAGAAACGAAAATGTAATGCTCAGGATAAAATAATGCCGCTTATTCATCAAAGCAATTATGATTTCAATCAAGTTAAGGTTTGATTACGGTACAATCGATTAATATTTAATTAATTTTAAAGTGACATGAGAATGCCTTTTAAGCTGCCGGGGGACTTGATTCATAAAAGTTGAATCAGAATCGTTGTGTGGCTGTGATCTTAATTACAAGGGGTAATACATATATAATTTTTTGAGCAGCAGAGTTGCAAGCTAAATGTTTGTCATTCCTGTCCTGCTTACTGTTACTAAATTAACACCAAACAGCTCCTTATATGCAGGAATCAATTGATGTTCATAAAATCTTCGCTAAATACTTCAGCGGATGTGAATCGCTGGCTTACGCTCTCTCCTCAAAATTAGGCGAGGGAAACATCTGCATCAATATCGATGAGTATAAAAAGGAACTTTTTCTGATTAAGGAAGAGGAAGGGGCTAAGGAATCATTAGATGAAGATGATCTTCTTTTCCTTGTCAGCCCTGAAGAATTTGAAAAGCAATGCATCCCCGGAAAGTACGTGACTTATTCAGAAGATGAACTTAAGCCTTTTGTTATAAGGGACAGGACGGCCTACCTCCACAGGTATTTTCAGTATGAAACACAAATCATCAATAACATAAAGAGGCTAGGTGATAATTTCTATATTATTACGGGCGGACCGGGGACTGGCAAGACTTACAGCGTAGCTCTTAAACTGGCAGAATTGTACCGCAACAACCCGGGATTAAGGGTTGCCCTCGCAGCACCCACAGGAAAAGCCGGTTCAAGGATGAATGAGGCCATAAAGGATTTTGCCGGAAATCCGAAGAATAATATTGAACAGAAGATAAAAGATAAACTTACAGGTCTTAAAGCTCATACCATCCACGTGCTCCTCGGATATATCCCCAATAGCGTGTTTTTCAGGTATGATGAAAATAACCGGCTTCCGTATGATGTTGTAATTATTGATGAGTGTTCGATGATAGACGGAGCAATGATGGCAAAGCTTCTCAACGCAATTGATACCGGAACCAGACTTTATCTTCTTGGCGACAAGGACCAGCTGGCATCTGTTGAGGCTGGTTCTGTGTTTGGCGATATGTGCAGATCAAAAGATTCTGAACTGATGATTGGCAAAGTTGAACTTAAAATGAAAAGCTGGAGGTTTGAAGCTGATAAGGGAATTGGCAAATTCAGCACGGAGGTGATCACCGGTTCTTTTAATAATCCTGAGAACTACGACGGTGACGGGCAAATTATAATTGACACATCATTCTCAAAAGAACTGTTTGATTAATACGCCCTATTATACAAGGAGTACATTACGGAACCTGACATTAGGCTTGCACTTAAAAAACTGAACTGGATCCGTTTTCTGTGCGTGACGAGGGAAAACGATCAGAGCGTTTCACTGGTTAACAGACAAATCCAGTATTTATTATCATCCAGCATACCGGAGTTCAAACCAAAATATGAGGGGTTCTATCATAATCAGCCAATAATTATAACCCAGAATGATTATAAACTGGGCCTGTTTAACGGGGATACCGGAATAATCCGAAGTAAAAAAACTAATGACGGGGAGGTCTTCTTCGCATATTTCGAAGCCGTAGAGGGTAGAATAAAAGAAATACAGGCAGGATACCTGAACCATTTCGAAACGGTTTTTGCCATGACGATACATAAGAGCCAGGGCTCTGAATTTAATCATGTAGTTGTGATATTACCTGAAAAAAAGGGAGAGAAACTGCTGACCAGGGAGTTGCTTTATACCGGAGTAACAAGGGCTAAAACCAATGAGACTCCGGAAGATGCAGGCGGCGAATTGCCTTTAAAATCAGTATTGCTTCAGACTTCTCCTGAAGTTCTTATTAGGTGTGTGAATAAATCAGTATCCCGTGCATCGGGACTGGAAGAACGTCTGAACAATTTAATACATCCGTTGAAATGATATACAGCAGTAATCATCTTGAAAAGTTATGCCAGATAATGGCTGATAATATCGGTCAGCCGGGAAGTGATGTATTTGGAAAAGAGTTCATAGTTACTCCGACTGCTGGAATGAATGCCTGGCTGAAAACTGAACTGGCCCAGAGAAACAGCATCTTTGCAAACTTTGAGTTCATGAATCAGGACGGACTCCTTTCAGCAGTATCACGGGTTATATCTGGTGACAGAACTCAGAACAATACTGATATTATAAGGTATAAAATTTTCACTCTGCTCGATAGTGCAGATTTCAAAACTGAATTTTCTGAAGTTTCTGATTACTACGAAGGCAGCGAACTAAGGAGAATACAGCTCGCCGGCAGAATTGCAGACTTGTTCGACCAGTATCAGCTCTACAGGCCCGAAATGATAAATGACTGGGATGAAGGAAATCTATCATCTGATTCACCTTTATCAGAAAAATGGCAGATGTGGCTTTGGGTTAAATTGAATATTGAATCGAGGGCAACTAAAAGAGATAAGGTAATTTCTGAATTGAAAGTAAAGAGAGAACTGATCAAAAAAGCCTTTCCACGCATTTCCATGTTCGGCATTACCATTGTTACAAAATTCCATCTTGAATTTATCAGTGAGCTGACAAAGTATACAGATGTTGATATTTATCTTTGCCTTCCTACTGATCAGAAGAAATTCAGGAATGAACTTCTTATAAGCTTTGGCTCTAAAGCCAGTGAACTGGCAGATATGGTCGTGGAAAAGTTCGGCGAACTTAACTACATAAAGGAGATGAATGCAGGGGCCGGCACACTGGCTGCGATCCAGAATGAAATCCTTATTAATGCAGATGATTTGAAGTTTGAGGATGACGGTTCGGTTCAGATTAACTCTTGCTATACACCCGTCAGAGAGGTTGAATGCCTTTATAACTACCTTCTTGACCTGTTTGAAAAGGATAGGAAGGAAAACAAAGGTAAGGGAAGTATTAAACCGGCTGATATTCTTGTAATAGCTACCGACATCAATATATATGCTCCTTTCATAAAAGCTGTTTTCAATTATGCTCCGGTAAAAATCCCTTTTCAGATATCAGGGGCTGCAACCAACAGCGAAGATTCAATTTTATCAGCACTGGAACAAATACTGAATTTCACTGAAGATGACCTCACTTCTGAAAAAGTAATCAGCCTGCTTGAACAGAATAGGGTAAAACATAAATACGGAATAAGGGATTGCAATTATCTCCGTTCGGTAATAAGAAAAGCGAACATCAGGTTTGGAAGAATAAACAGAGCTGAAGATGATACCCTGTATGTTAGCTGGAAATACGGACTGGAAAAGATCCTGTTGGGTTATGCCATGCTTGCTGAGGAAAATGAAGAGTATAAGTCGGAAGAAAATATTACCCTCTTGCCCTTTAAGGATGCTGAGGCCTCCGGAAGTTATGACGTTTTTCGTTTGAAAGCTTTTGTTGAAAAACTTGAATCACTTATCGATGAACAAAAAAAAGAAAGAACTCCCGCTGAATGGAAATTATTTCTTTTCGGAGAAGTGATTGAGAATATGATTTACCGCGACGATTCTGACAAGGAAGACCGTGCGGAATTGTCATCAATTTACAGGACATTATCTTTTATTGATAACCTGGGATTTGATGAAAAAGTCCCGTTTGAAGTATTTATGGAGGAGCTTTCCTCCAGGCTCTTCAGCGATTCGAAGGATATGAAACTGAATACCGGACGGGTTACTGTTTCATCACCTATACCTGTCAGAGGAATACCATTTAAGATTATATGTTTCCTCGGCCTGAACAATGGCGTTTTTCCCGGAAATGACAATTTCATGGGATTTGATCTTCTGGGTGAAGAATACAAAAAAGGTGACCGCAGTAAAAAAGAAACCGACAAATACCTTTTCCTTGATACTATCCTTGCCGCCAGAGATAAACTTTACTTGAGCTTCATAGGACAAAGTGCAAAAGATAATACTGAAATCCCTCCCTCAATAGTCCTGGATATCTTTATTGACTACCTTAACTCTGAAAGGGCAGTCATCAGGCATCCCTTGCATGGTTTCAGCTCCCGGTATCATTTTGATGACAACAGGTTATTTACCTATCTGTACGGGCAGAACAATGAAGGATATACATTTAAAGAAAAACAAGAAAATGAAGTTTCTGAAGTTTATGTTAAAAGCCTGGTAGATTTTTTTCAGGCACCTGTTGACTGGTATTTCAAAACAGTTCTCGATATAAACTATGATGATACTGATAATACTATAAGTGAAACAGAACTCTTTGAGCTTGATAATCTTCAGAAATGGATAATCAAAAAGGAATTATTAAAACATGGTGAGGATGAAACAGAAGCCTTTATAATCAGGGGCAAAAAGGAGGGATTTCTTCCATTGAAATCGGCTGCAGTTAACGAGATTGAAAACATTAAAAAAGATATTGAGCTTATCAAACCCGTGTTTCAAAAACTGGTTGGCAGCCGACAGGAGAAGAAAATTGTTGTAAATACTGTATTGGACACAATAAAGATTTCAGGGACAATTGATGGTATCTATGATGATGAGTTAATAATGATTTCACTTTCAAAATATCCTTTAAAATACAAAATAGAGGCTTATGTAATCTCATTATTGCTGTTTGCTGAAGGTAAAATCAAATCAGCAAAGTTTCTGGATATTGAGGGAAATCTTTCTTCCATACCTGCCGATGCGGGTTCGGCTAAGTCAGCACTCAAAGCATTACTGGAATATTACATGGAAGGGACGAAAACACCCTTGCTTTTTACAATAAGGGCTGCTGAAAAAGCTGCTGAGACAGAAGCTGAAAAAGCATCTTCTGCATATAAGAAAGTGAAGACAGAGAGCGAACAGATATTAGAATCGTTTATGGATGAAATTTTCCCGAATGAACGAACCAATTACCCGGCTAATCGATATTTGCAGATATTATTCAGGGAAAATAAATTTGAAAATTTCGGAGAAAAGGAAGTTGAAACAATAAAGGACCTTTCATCAAAATTAAAACTAAATCAGTTCTGATATGAGCAGCATAAAGAAATTTGATGTGGAAACAGTTGAGCTGGCCGGAAAGAATCTCATTGAAGCCAGTGCAGGCACAGGCAAAACATATTCGATTGCTGTTATGGTCCTCAGGATGATAATTGAGAACCAGATCCCGGTCGAAAAAATACTGATGGTTACTTTCACAAAACCGGCAGTTGCTGAACTTGAATCACGCATAAGAAAGTTTGTCCGGCTGGCATACAGGTATTCATCTGAAAAAGGTACTGCAAATAAGACTATAAGAAATATTGTAGACAGGACAGGGAAGCAGGATTCAGTAATCCAGCTTAAGAAGGCCATACAATGCCTTGACCAGCTTTCTGTTATGACAATACATAGTTTTTGTGAACGAAGCTTAATGCAATTTCCGTTTGAAACAGGCCAGTCGTTCAGGTTTGAAATTGCCACCGACATTTCTGATTTAAGAGAACTCGTCGTAAATGATTACTGGAGGAGGAAAATCAACACTCTTGAACCGGATCTGTACAGTCATTTTACTGAATTCCTCAACAGAGAAATGATTGGGGTGATTCTTAAAAAGGCTCTCGATGATAAGGAATATTTATGCGGTGATATTGATGAAGATGCTGTTTTGCAGGAAATCAAGTCATCCATAGGTAAATCGGATGAAGCATGGCTTATTTTCAAGAACCATATCATTGAAAATTTCGAAAAGATCAAGGGGAAACAGATTACCGGCCCGGCGAAAAAATTTATAGAAAAAAACAATGCTTCACCTGCTGTTTTTATCGATGCATATATTGAGGGATTTAAAAAAGAGACGAAGTATATATCAGAATCGTTTCCCGATGAATACAGACTTTGTTCAGATTATATTGCCATTCATGATGAACTGGTAAATCTGTCAAACCAATACATATACAATTTATTTAAACTGGCAATTGAAACATTAACCGGCAAGGTAAAAGCATTAAAAACCTCCAGAAGAGTGATTGATTTCAATGACCAGATCGCCCTGCTCCATCAGGCGGTTGATAAAGGACTGGTTAACTCAGTTCTGGCAGAAAAGTACTCGGCAGTATTTATTGATGAATTTCAGGATACCGACAAGCATCAGTATGAGATATTCAGCAAGATTTTTTCTGAGAAAACAGTCTTCTATATCGGCGATCCGAAACAATCAATCTATGGATGGAGAAAAGCCGATATTGCCACTTACAAGGCAGCAAGAAATGATGTTGATGCTATTTATTCGATGAACCTTAATTTTAGGTCTACAGCTGACCTGATAAATGCGCTCAATAATTTTTTTTCAATTGAAAATCCGTTCGCAGATAATGAGATAGGCTATAATGAAGTTGAACTGGGTCTTCAGAATTTAGGATCGCTTACTGAAAATAACGAACCATCCGCTCCTTTTGACATTTATGGATTTAATAACAAGGAAGAAATAAAAGAATTTGTGGTCAATGAAGTTTCGAGGCTTATCTCTTCTGATGAACTTAAAATAAATGGCGAAAGAATTAAGCCGTCCGACATAGCGATAATTGTAAGGACAAACAAGGAAGGACGAGCCATGAAATTATCATTGTCGGAGACTGGAATCCCAGCCATTACGATTGATGAATCGAAGGTCATGGATTCAGATGAAGTTGAGATTATAAGATATCTGATGATGGCTGTTATCCAGACCGATCGCGGCGCGATGAACAGGGTGCTGTTAAATCCCTGCTTTGGACTCGACAGTACAATGATTGACAGGCTCGACGATGAAAAGCATCTTGAGAATTTCAGGGAACTGAGACAGATCTGGGTCAAATTGGGTGTTTATAATATGCTCTTCAGGTTTTACGATTTATACCAGGTGCGCCATTATACTCTGAATATGGGAATTGAGGGTCAGAGAATTCTAACCAACCTGTACCAGATAGCCGAGATTCTTCACCAGGCGGAACTGAAAAGCCGCTACACCCCTACTGAATTACTTGCATGGAGCCACAGGGCACAAAACGATTCTAATGATGAATATCTGCAAAGGGTGGAAAGCCAGGATGATGCAGTTCAGATAACCACTATTCACAAATGCAAGGGATTAACATATAAGATTGTTCTGGCACCTTATCTCGATCTGAAAGTTACAAGGTTTCCTGTCTTTGAGTTCAGGGAAGAAGGAAGATATAAATTCACACATCAGCCAACAGCAGAACAGGAACAATTGTGGCGCGAACAAATAGAACAGGAAAACCGCCGGCTTATATATGTCGCTCTTACAAGGGCGCAGTACAAGGTAATTCTTTGCATAAACAATTCAAAAGTCAATGCGTGTTCTTCAATAAAGAATTTCCCTGTTCAGAAGCAGACTGAATGGATTGCTACGGAGAATGAAAATGTCCTCATAACTTATCATAACGAAGATGGAGTTGTCCGGTTTTCTTCCAGGCCAAAACCCGAAGGGCTCGAAATCAAAAACACCTTCGGCATCCACTCCTTTTCCGCCCTCAGCAAAGCCCACCATTCGGCTCCCTTTGAAAAATTGGATATCACTGAGGAAGAAAGGCGATACGACAGGTTCATCTTCCAGGAGCTGGGACGTGGAGCAAATGTCGGAACGGCACTGCACAGCATCTTCGAGAGGTTAGAGTTCAGCAAGCCTGATACCTGGCTTCAAACAATACTGGATGCCTCAAAATATTATCCGAACATAATTAAGGAGAAGAATGAGGAGAAAAATATAGCCAGCAACATAGATCTCATTCATCAGATGGTAAATAATGTGATGAATGCTGAAATAAATATTGGGGAAACGCAATTCAGACTCTGCGATATTGATGATGAAAGAAAACTGCCGGAACTTAATTTCCTATTCTCGGTAGACAAGGTAAACAGACAAGTAGTGAATGATTACCTGGGAGAAGATGCAAAACTCGGCGGCGATACAGAAATCGAGGGACTGATGACCGGCTTCATGGATCTTATGTTTGAGCATAAAGGAAGGTATTACATCCTCGATTGGAAATCGAACCATCTTGGCAACGATCCTGAAAACTATAATCAGGACTGTATGGATGTTGCAATGACAGGAAGTAATTACCACCTCCAGTACATGATATACACAGTTGCACTTAGACGATGGCTTGAAAAGAAGATCGCCGGCTTTGATTTCGAAACTCATTTCGGGGGAGTAGTTTATGTATTCCTGAGAGGTGTACGCGAAAGCAGGCAGACAGGTATCTATATAAAACGACCCGAAAAAAGCCTGATTGAAGAGCTGGATGAAGCGCTTAGCATAAAGCTTCAGAAGGTAGATCTTTAATTGAAAATGAACCTTAAATTAAGAGCATGAAAAAATGAAGTTATGAACAAATCAGTTGAAAAAATGGACCGGCAAGCCGATTTAACTTCTGAGATGAATAACGAGGAACTTGCCTTCATTAACTCCATTGATTGGGGTGCCGAATTGATTACTGAAGGCAAGAAGGTTGGACTAAAAACAGCTCCCTGGGTACTCCTCCTCCCTCCTCTTTTTGAGGATTTTCAAATGATGACAAATCAGGAGATTAAAAATGGCGACAGGGTGGTTACTCAGCAGGGAGGAAAATGGGGAGTTATTATTGCCGACGGCACAGGAACATGGATTATCAAGCCTGAATATGAATACATTGGTTATCCCAACAACCTTACCGATGTCCGCAAATATGGAAAGTGGGGCGTACTCGATCTGGCTAAAGGCTCCTCGATTAATAATTGGTCTGTTTCATAATTAGTGTATTAATCTTGAACCTACTCCGAAAAGTCTTTTTTTTGCCACGAAGGCGCAAAGGCACGAAGTTGATCCAAGGTAATTGATTAATAATAAGCTATTTGTGAGACTTAGCGCCTTCGTGTCTTCGTGGCAATTGCATTTATTATCTTTTTCTGAGGGGGTCAAGATTAAATAATAAACGACCCAACAATATAAGAACCCTTTGGGATCTGCATCCCAATGACTATCCTGACCTTAAACCATAAACATTTATTCTTCAGCCAGTACCACCTCTCTACGCTCAACGCTCTCCGCTCTAGGCTTA
>CAIMVD010000160.1 GCA_903844815.1 uncultured Bacteroidota bacterium
GTTTTGTCGTTCACCTGAAAAGTGATGAGATTTTGTTTGTTTCCAACTTCTAAGATACTCATTATTAGGTTAATAAACAAGCTGCCTTTTATTTTTTTCAAAAAAATCGATCATTTTAGGTTATACTTTTTATTTATCTCTTCCTTTCCAAAGTCCCTGTTTATCCTGGATGTAAAATTCTGAAGGGAGTCGTTTATAATAATTGCCTCCTCCTTGATAAGCTTTCTTCCTAAATATGTTGGATAAAACGAATTAATGTTGAAGATAAAAAAGAAGAAGGCGCAAAGTGCATAAAAAATCAATGCCGACTTCATTCCATTTATTGCCCTGTAATATGCCACTATCAGGAGAAGAAGGATAATAGCTGAGATGATTATGCTTCCGTTTGTGGAGCTTAATGCCTGAAATTCGCGGAGTCCAAGATGCGTGTGCCAAAATCCAAGAGAGAAGGCAAATAAGCTTATGAACCATCCTAAAATTCTTATAAATGCAGGGAGTTTATTTTTAGAATCCATGTGTTAGTATTTTCGATAAAACTATAAAATATTAACTTTATTTCTGCTGACCGGTGTTTTTATTATAAACTTTTTCAATACTCATAAATTTAATCTCAAACCAATACTTATTAAGTACCATTATCAGTCCGATGGAAATTATTTCCATATTATTATGAGGATGTGTTCCAAAGCCAATGTTGCTTATTATCAGCAGAATGGTTATCTCTGTGGATAATATACTACATTTAGTATGAAAACAAAAATACAGGTACTATTTCCAAAACATCAGAAAATACTTGAAAAAGTGGGAGAGAACCTGAAACTTGCCAGAAAAAGGCGAAGCTTAACAACTATTCAGGTTTCTGAAAGAGCCTAAATGTATAGGAATCCTTTCAGGTCATCCCGGAAAAGGAAGAAATGCCTTCAGTTTCGAATATGACAGGAACTGGGTCTCCTCACGGGAACGGATGATTCTCGATCCTGATCTGGGGTGGTATTCCGGACCCCAGTATCCCAACAATAAAGAAAATTTTGGGATTATCCTCGATTCAATGCCTGACTCATGGGGCAGGACACTAATGCAACTAAGAGAGCCTCAAAGAGCAAGGGAAGAGGGGAGAGATCCTAAACTATATGCTCGATTTGCCAGCAATGGATAAAATCATAAAGGAAGTTAAGTTTATAGTCAGTGACTGGCGAAAATATCCAAATTCAATCGGGATATCAAGGAATGAGCAGGAGAGAATGGCATCAGCGTTCAGGTTCTGAGGCCTGACTGTGTTGAACAATGATGCTCTTTCACGCTAACACTTGCCTGGCTAAAGTACACGGAGCCGATAAAAGTTACATCCGGATGAATTGTAATAATCAGGCTTTGGATTTAAAAAATATTTGTAATCAAGGTAATATTGTATTTTATGAGTCCGCTTATAGTTTAATAATCCTTTTCTTAAACAATTGGACTGAGGCTAAGGTCATTACAATGCCTATGCTTATTAATAAAGCTATTTTGGGAAGTATCTCTTCCAATGGCAGTACCCTCCAGAATATATCATAAAAACCCTGGATGGCCCAGTAATTAAGACTGAGAAAAGCAATCTTCTGAAGTATGGCCGGCATTATAAACAGAGGAATCATACTACCACCTATGGCTGACATGATCAGAATAATTATTGTGCTTATATTGAGAGCTTGTTGTCGTGTTTTTGCTAGTGCAGCAAGTAAAATACCCAGACTTGATACTGCAAAAGCAGTTGCTATTATCATAAGAATCAGAGCCGGGAAATTGATACTCAGATCCATATTAAATATGAGCCAGGCGAACAGGAACATTGCCGTAAGCTGAAGGATAGAGATAAAAAAAGCAAACAACATTTTGCCATAGAGTATTGCACTTCCCTTCAATGGTGAATAAAGCAATCTGTGTATTGTGCCGTTTTCCTTTTCTTCCAATATGCTTGATCCCACTCCGGCCACACTGAATAGCAGCATTAGAATGGAAGTGCCGGCAACAGCCTGTATCAGGCCTAATTTTGTGTTATTCTTCATCCCAACTATAGGAGTCCATCTTATTTCAGGTCTGTTTTTGTCTTTAATAAATGTATTTTTGAGTATATCGTCACCAGTACTTTTGTCGATAAACGGAAACTTACTCTTCAGATATTTTTCAATTCTTTTTTTAACGATTATATCACCTTTTAATGACATTAAAGTAGAGATTAAGTTTTGTTGAAGGATTCCAATTTCCATTTCCCTTGATCTGTCATAAACCATTTCAACAGGTGTTGAATTTCCAGTTTCAAGCGAATCCTGAAAACCTTTAAAAATTATCAAAGCACATGCATACTTCCCTTTAATTACGAGGTCTTTCGCGTTTGTGGAATCAGAAATAATAGTTTTAATATCCTTGAGAGAATCAATCTTATAAATTATCTCCTTTGATGACCTCGATTGATCGAGATCGGTAACAAGCAATTTAACAGGTTCAGAACGGCCATCGTATCCTCCTAAACTTCCATAGGCGAAAGCAAAAAGAGTTATCAAAACCACAGGGAGCAGAAACGTAAGAATTACTGAACGCTGATCATGGAAAAACAGGATCAGATCTTTTTTGAATAACTTAAACATAATTAATCTCTTAGTTCTTTTCCCGTTAATTTCAGATATATTGATTCCAGATTCGTTCCCCGTGTATAAATTCTTTCTATTACACCACCTGCAGTCTGAATATGGTTTGTCATTATAGAAATATCATTACTTATATTATCACAGTCTATTTCGAGTGTTCTCGTGATACTATCAGCTCTGACAGAAGGAATTGCCGACCTGATACAAGATATAATCTCAGGATTAAAACTCTCCAGTTTAATTGTCAGAAGATCTTTGGTATCACTGATTTTTCTTAGCTCTTTAAGTGTGCCAAGAGCAATTATATGTCCAACATCAATTATGGCAATTTCGTCGCAAAACCGCTCGGCTTCTTCCATATAATGTGTTGTATATATTATTGTCATCCCTTCATTATGCAAACGCTCAATAACCTCAAAAATATGATTTCTGTTTTGGGGATCAACCCCGACTGTTGGTTCATCGAGTACTAATATCCTTGGATTATGCAATAAAGAGCAGGCAATATTGATCCTGCGCTTCATTCCTCCCGAGAATGTTTTAATTCTGTCATCTTTCCTTTTTGCCAGATCTACTATACCGAGTGTATTATTTACTTTTACTCTTAACTCATGTTTTGGAATATTGTACAATCCACCCCAGAACATCATGTTTTCAAAAGCTGATAGCTCTTCATACAGGGCAATTTCCTGGGGAACAACACCCATTATCAATTTTATAGTATCACAATCATCCCTGATATTAATCCCGTCGATTATAACATCACCAGTATCAGGTTTTATAAGAGTGTTTAGTATGTTTACAATTGTTGATTTCCCTGCACCGTTTGGACCCAGAATACCAAAGATTTCACCTCTGTTAATTTTGAAACTCACATCTCTGACAGCTTCAATTTTTCCAAAGGATTTCGAAACGGATCTTACTGTTATCATTTTCAAAAAAGTAGGGAACTGTTATATATCTTTCAATTGTTCAGAACATTATTTGGTTTTGATTTTTTTCATTTGTTTCAATACACGGTCAGCAGCAAGTTTTCCGGTTAAAATTGACATTGGCACACCTGCAGGACTGTAGGCCCATTGTCCTGCCTGATAAATTGAAGGTAAGGGTGTCAGAACTGAACGGTCAGAGTACTGAATTTTGTTTGTAACAGGCATCTGTTTTTGAAATTCCCATCCTGTAATTGCTCCTTCAGAACTTCCTACCCTGCTCTCAATGCTAAGGGGTGAAAATGAAAAGCGTGCGATAATTTTATCTTTTAGCATCGGATAGACAGAATCAGATATTACGCTTAAAACACGATTCTCAAGTTCGGAAATAAACTCATCAAGCCAGCCTGCTTTTTGAATTTTGTTAAACAATTCATATTCAGCCAGGAAGCTGATTATAACTCCGGTCTTGCCCGGAGGCGCCAGTTCCGCATCCTTAAGTCCCGGAATTGAAATTTCGTAAGTGTTTAATGCGGTAAATTTGTCGAGCCATTCCAGAATTTGGTTTTTTTCAGTTTTCTCAAAATTGACAAGCAGATAATTAAGTTCTCCCCTGTGAGTTTCTCCCAAACCAATCTTTGATGGGGTATAAAAGAAATGTCCATTTGCGATTTTTCTGAAACTATCTGCAGGTTCATCTACTTCAAGGAATAGCGAAAACACAGAATCGCCACCCCGGTTTTTCAACATCTTACTCTTTGACTCCTCAAATGATGTTGTGATTTTGGGTGATAACCCATCCGTTTTTGCAATTTTATAGAGCGTTTTTAAATCAGCAGCCCAGATAAGATTGTCATATTTATAGGTAATATTATTCTGGTCCCTGATAAGACAGGTATCAGCCAAAATTTCCACAATTCTGGTCTCGGTCTTTATTTCTCCTCCGCATTCAATTATTTTGTTTTTCATGGCTTCCGGCAGTTTTCCCACGCCACCTTTCGGGTAGAAATAATCGAGATATAAGGAAAAATAGCTCAATGCAAAGAAGGAAGGAGTATTTTTGAAAAAATGCTGTGAAATGATATCCCTGAGTGAAGTATTCTTTACAACTGTCGCCAGGTATTCCTCAACCGGCATGTTCATACGATTTATTTTTCCAACGGTAAAGATAAATCGTGGCAGCCAGGGCAAAAGTTTTTTTAAAATAAACGCCCTGTCGCGTTTTAAATCTTTAAACACAGGATTCTCAATGCCATAAAGTACATCCATATGTTTCATTACAGTCCGGATGATTTTTAATACCCTGTTAATCTCCTCTTCACTTTCAGGAAAGGTTTTTTTCAAAAGATCCCTGTATTTTGTTAAACTATTCAGATCTTCTATATGTAAAATATCTTTTTCTATTCCCAGCGAAACCTTACTTTTAATAACTTCGAGCATAATGCCCAGATCATTCAGCATTGGGAAAATGATACCTGCATCTTCCAGGGCTCTTACTCCGGCATCAAAATGAAAGCCGTCATGTGTGAAAGAATTCACAAGTCCTCCGCACTCCCTGTTTTTCTCAATAAGCAACACTTTTTGACTGGCACGCGAGAGATAAGCTGCAGAAGTTAATCCTGCAATTCCTCCTCCAACAATGATTGTATTGTATTTGCTTACAGACATGTTCTTTTAGTTCAGAAATTTCATTAAACTCATTGCACAATAACATTTACTTTTTTGAACTACTTAATCCGCCTAAATCCAGGCTCCTTTCCCAAAGCTCGTAAGCAACTTCCCTGTCGAGAGCCGGAGGTGCTGGTTCTTCTTCGGTGGTTAAGTTAAAGAATTTTCCACTAACCCCCTCTATCTCTTTTGAAACTCCAAGATAATACAGAGCTTCGGCCGATAATTCAGCGGATTTTAGTGTTTTGTCAATAAAATTCTTTTTATACCACCTGTAAAACGGTCCGTTTTCCTGACCCGTTTCAGTTTTAACAGCTCCCGGATGCATTGCATTAATCGATACGCCTGTATTATGGAAATGATCATCAAAAACAATCATTGACAATAGCTGTGCTAACTTGGCAGAACCATAGCTTTTAAAACCGGAATAATGACGTGTTTCCCAATTCAAATCATCTAATCTCAATCCCCATGCAGCAAAACGGTGACCTTCTGAATTAACCATAATAATTCTGGCTTTTTCCTGCGATTTCAATTTTTCCATTATAATATTGTTTATTAAAAAGGAAGCGAGGTATTGAATCACAAAAACCTTCTCCATTCCATCGCTGGTTAATTCTCTTTCTGTAAGAAAAATACCTGCATTATGTATCAGGATATCAATTGGTTTATCAAGCCTTGAAAGATCTTCTGCCACCCGGTGAATATCCATTAAATTGCTCAGGTCGGCTATTAAATATTCGCAATTGACACCAAATTCTTTCTTAATCTCAAGGCATAAAGCCTCTGATTTCTGCAGATTCCGATTTATACAAAGTAAGCTGGCTCCATGAGAAGCATACTTTCGGGCAGTCTTGTAGCCGATGCCCGAAGTAGCCCCAGTGATTACGACCAGCTTATTTTTAAAATCTTCACTGCAAATTTTTGGGTCTAACCAACTATTTCTGATCATTGCGGAAATGTTAGACCACTCATATTCCCTGAAATATTTAGTGAACTTTTTGTTTTTCATATCCCAGTTCCCTGACTAACTTCTATAAATTTCATGTAGTTAAATAAATTGACTTAGAATTTTAGAAATACATGCCGACGGCAAATATGTAATCCTGGTTACGTAGTGGAACCGGAGCTGCTCCTGAAGCATTAGGCATTGCTAGTGTGTTCCATCCGACTGTCATGCGGTATTCAATGAAAAAATCCTTACTGAGAAGTTTGAAATCAGTTCCTGCTCCATAAACGAATGAATAGTCAAAGGTATCGAGCCCTTTCATATCGCCTGATTCTTTAACTATTATTGGAGGTCCGTCCACATTAATTGTACTTGTAATATGATAATCGCCGTTCATTAATAATGATAATGAAATACCGGTGCTGCCATAAATCCCAAAATTCTTAATTTTTACAAATTTGTATTTTATTACTATTGGCATGTCGAAATAGTTCAAATTATATTCAGAAACAGTATTTATGCTAACTGGCGTTGTAATTGTAACATTCTGTCTCGAACCTTTCATAGCATATAAAAGCTCCTGCTGAATACCTACTGATTCAGTTATTGGAAAATATGCGAATATGCCTCCTGCAAAGCCATTTCTTCCATGAGTATCAACCATAAAAGTATTATCGGCAGGAGTGATCCCGTATTGAATAGCCAGACTGTAGCCGCTTTTCAAACCGAAACGAACACCTGTCTGGGCATTTACAAATGCGGGAAACAGGAATGATAAAAACAATAATGAGTAGATAGATTTTTTCATAATAACTATTAATTTAATTTGATTCAATGGCGTTTAATTAAGGAATATTAATACCAAACATGAAAAGAATATTTTACCACAGGGACCACTCTACTATTCTTGTGTTTTTACCCCCCAACCCCCCAAGGGGGGATTTAAGAACACCCCCTCTGGGGGGCAGGGGGTAAAATGTGGGAGTAAGAAACTGATTACCCGGGCTTAACTAAACGACATTGAAATATGATCAATGAATTGATATTTCAAAGAAGTGAGTTTAGCCAAACTTTCTTTTCAAAAATCCCCTGTACGCTTTGCCAAACCTGGGAATATTGTCAAAAATGTCTCCCCATAAATCATAATAATCTCTTTGTTCAATGATTTTTCCCTCTTTATTTAAAGTCAGCCGGCTGGAGCCATATAAGACGGAACTGGGATATTTCTTAAAACTGAGAGTCATTTCCCATTCCATGAATATTAAATTATCCTCCATAACGGCATTGACAATTTTCATTTTCAGATCTTTTGATCGTTTTGTCAGGCGCTCGGTCATTGCAGTAAAATCTGCTATTCCATGTATTTCCTGAATTGTATCCCTGAAACATATGTCGTTATCGTAGTAGGGAAGAATGTGCGACCAGTCAGGCTTGCCTTCCGTGTTGTATGTCTTGGTCCATAAGTCGAGGATCATTTCTTTTGAAAGCATAATAAGCATTATTTAAAAATTATGTTCTGAAAAATCAATCTGTGCAGGATGCACAATTGTCGAAATGTTTTGAATATATAATAGGCTGAATGTAGTAATTTTCCTCATAGGATTAATATAAATATTATAACAGAACTGTATATTCAAATATTTGTTTTATCGGTTTTTTTTAGCAGGAGGCAGATCTTAAGTGCTTCATCTGCATGACGTTGAGTTTCTGTCTGTGAATCGAAGATGTAAACTATTTTGCCCGACCTGTCTGCCACGTATGTTACTCTTCCAGGGATCAAGCCGAAAACCTTTCCGGGAACGCCGAATAATTTTCTTACATAATTCCCGGTATCACTTAACAGGGCGTATTTAAGTCTGTTTTTTTCTGAAAATTCTTTGTGACTTTCAACCGACTGACTGCTTATACCAATAACAATCGCATCTGCCTCCTCAAATACATCAGAGAGATCCCTGAAATAGCAGGCTTCTCTTGTGCAGTTCAGGCTCCCGTCCTGCGGATAGAAAAAGATGACCAGTTTTTTCTTTCCCAGGTATTCGCTAATTTCAAGAATATTCCCATCCTGATCTTTTAGCGAAAAATAGGGAACCTGGTCTCCCGTCTTTAGAGACTTCATTGTGGTAAAACAGTTTTATTCATTAATTCAACCTGGTTTTCTTTTAATAACTTTTTTATCTCATCAAGGTCTTTTTTAAGCTCTTCATGATTCTGAATATTTTTGTATGACATCATTATTATCTTTATTGAGACCAGCAGAACACCTGATTCTAATAAAAGTTGACTGGTAAATCCCTTTGCAAAAAGGGCTACCATAAACAGAATTACGGTAATAATTATTATAAGAATAGTCCAGTTATCAAAATACTTAGTCATATAATTGTCATTTAATTTATACTAAACCTAATCGTTGCCTGCACCTCATTCAAATATACGGCAACCTGCCTTTAATGCCAAACTGTCAGAAACCCTGTATGCTGCTGTAAGAAGAACATCTTCTGCTCTGTCTGGTGGTGCGGCGATGGTGTCACCATCTGAAAGGATTCCGGATTTTTCATATTAATTTAGATTCCTGTACATCTTGTTGAACATGTCAACGCATTTGCATTTATTTTCCTGATTGATATAACAAACATTCATGGGGAAAGGTTCTGATTGACCTCCGGGTATTCTGACAAAAAAAAAGGCGGAAGGTTTAAAAGTGATGGTTTCCGTGAGTTAGATCCTGATAAATGCGAAAAGCCCCGATAAATCGAGGCTTTCTTTATCCGGAGGTCTGTCAACTATTCCGGTTAAGTTTTGGATCAAACAGTTATTTATACCCGAACAACATTGAATAAATAATCAGGACGACAAGCGAAAGCCCAAGGGTAAGGAAGAAATACCCGAATACTTTTATTGCTCTGTCCCATTTACCCGGCCCATCTTTTTTGACAATCATTTTTCTCAGTTTACCCGATTGTTTCAGAGCTTCAAATTCACGCGGTCTGTCCTTTTTATACTCTTCGTAAGGCACAGTACCTGTAAAAATAACTGTGTCCATTGGGAAAGCATCAGGACGGAGATGGGTATTGAAAAAGTGAATCGTGAAAATAAACCCGACAGCAAGCAAAGCCTCGTCACTGTGAATGATCATTGCAACGTTGATAAGCCAGCCCGGAAAAATTTTTGTAAAAAACTCAGGGAACCATAAGATAAGTCCTGAAAACCCGATTACTGCAACTCCCCAGAAAACTGCAAAGTAATCAAACTTTTCCCAGTAGGTCCATCTGCCATATTCAGGTCTTTCCCCTTTGCCAAAGAACCACTTAAGCGTATCACGAAAATCTATAAGATCCTGTTTGTTGAACATCAGAGATTCTTTTCCGAAAATAAACTTCGAGATAGGAATGTGACGCTTGAATTTCATTCTTAACAGGGAGACTACATGAAATGTGAAATAACCAAAAGTGATGAATGCAGCGAACCTGTGAATATTCCCTGCAGAATCGACACCCCCTAACAGTTGTGCAAGTTTACTGGCCCAGGTCATGTTTGAAAATTTCAGCATCATGCCGGTCAGAGCGAGCATCATAAAACTTAATATGACGAAGATGTGGGTTATCCTCTGACTTAAGCTGAACCTGATAACATGGTATTTATCCACCACCGAATCGCGTTCTTTCTTCCGCTTTCTCATGTTCTGAATCGACCGGGGAAACCAAAGCAATAAGTGAACACCAAAAAATCCAAATACACTTATTAACAGGGTGGTCATTCCCCAGAAAGTGTAGTAAAGAACCGGATATTTTGTTTTATTGTGATGGGTGGCGTGTGTAAGGTATCCTGTAAACCGCTTATTGGCATCAGGATGGCATTTTTTACATGTTTCCACGATGTTCTGCGAACCCACCGATGATTTTGGATTACTTGCACTGTAAATGCTATGTGCCCCATGGCAGTCAGAACATTTGGCAGCTCCCCGGTACCCTAGGTTATATGCTTTGCCATGGTAGGTATCAAGGTAGGTTTTGGCAACATCTTCATGACAGCTGCCGCACTGAATAGTAACCTGACTCATAAACTTATCCTTGGTTATATCAGAGATCCCATGAGCCGTGTGGCAATCGGCACAGGTCGGGTACTTCTTCTTGTTATCACTCTTGAGAATTGAATGATCACTTGAGATATAATCAGTATATATTCCCTTATGGCATGTAGCGCAAGTTGCAGGTATGTTTTTAGGGAATACTGACGATCTTTCATCAGTATCCTTCAGTACAAAATGAGTCGTGTGGCAGTCGGTACATACCGCCGAAGGAAGCAACCCTTTCTCAGTCAACCCCAGTCCGTGAACACTTAAGCTATAATCCTTTAAGGCATTGACTTCTTTAAGTGTTGTAGTCTGCGACGCTTTCCCGTTTTCCCGGTGACACTGTCCGCAAAGGGTCGGGATGGAACTCCGGTAGGTAGGCGATGTGTCATCAAACCTGGATTTTGTTTTGTGGGACCCGTGACAATCGGTGCAATACGGAGCATTTTTTTCATTAGCCGAGTATGCCTGGCCATGACCGCTTGCCATGTAGGTATTTGATATTTCAGCATGGCAGTTTGAGCAGTCGATTTTCCCTGCAGTTTCACAGGGGCGTCTGCGTTCCACCGATACATCCGAATGGCATTTGACACAGGGGATATTTATATGAACGGAATTTACAATATCTTCCTTGGTTACTTTTAATGAAACGATTGAATCGTTCACAACCTTATGGATATCATTCTTTTCATGACAGCTCAGGCATGACCGGTCAGCAATAGTTTCGACTATATTCTTAACATCGACTTTGTGTGGGGGATGACAATCAGTACAGGCAGGAATTGCTCCCGGTGCCTTTTCCCAGAGTTCTTTCTTTATAATTTTTGTGTGAACTTTTTCAATTTCGGCATGGCACTTCATGCAGGTATTGGCGATGTTTTTTACCGAAATTGACGAGTTCGGGCTGGTATGGGGCAGAACTAAATGGTTTCCATGACAATCATTGCAGGTTGCAGTTACGGTCAATCCTTTTTTAAACAGACCTTCCCCATGAATACTTTGGCTGTAGTTCGTTAAGATATCCTTCTCCCCGATATTATATATCCTTTGAACAGGAGCGCCTTCACGGTGACATTTACCGCACAAGGCTGGAATATTCATTTTATAGGTTAAAGATTTCGGATTTATGCTGGGTAAAATATTATGTGCCCCGTGGCATTCCTCACAAGTAGGGGCATACATAACCTTTAACTTTAAAGCCTGACCATGAATACCCTTGTCAAATTCCTCCATGGGTTTGTCGTGGCAGGTTCCGCAGTTCACAGGATTAAGGTTTTCAGGATGAGGATAGTCTGCAACCTTTGCATCGGGATGGCAGGAAGCACATTCCACGTCTTTATGTACCGATTTTGCAAGCGAAGATGAATTGACAAACAATGAAACCGTCTTGCCCTGGCGAAGAGCAGTCAGCGTAGGGTCATCATGACAAGCCAGACAGTCATCGTTTGCCTGGCCCAGAGTCATAAACGGGAAGGATAATAGTAACAATATTATTATAATGCCTTCCCTGGCAATACTTTTAAAACAGGAATACCTCATTGTCCGATCAGTTTAGAGCAAACTAAAGTATTAAAATAAATTTCATATCAAACACATGAAGAGTAATTTATAATGATTCTAAGATGTAATTCATGAACCGCTTTCAGATATACTGATTGAATGGTTCATGTTTATCACTCAACAAGTATTGCACGTATTAATCCGGCAAAGCTTAATACTGACCAATTGAGTGAAGCTGCCTGTGCCTTAGGAGAAGAGAGATTCTATATGCAGCAAAGCTTGCAGGTTAGCAGTGGAAGGATGCTGAAAATGAAAAGTAAAGTGTTTTAATCCTCTTTATCTTTCCGTAATTGATAATGAGATCCAGACAATCCACAACAACAGATTTATAGCCAATGCAACCAGGGGTAGCCAGAATGAAAGTACCGTGGTAGCCAGATAAATCACCATTCCAAATTGCACCGATTTCTTTATAGTATTGAAAAGAGCTTCCTTCTTTTCCGAATTTATGAGTTTTTCAGGTTTATACAAGGTATGAATCAGAAGATTCCATCCAAGTGAATTGACTACTCCCCCGAAGCAATAAAATGCAATCGCCGGTTTGGCAAATTCAGTTGATATATATTCCGCTAATAAGGCAGTCGGGAAGGGCATGAAAGTTATCGTCATCAGAAAGAATCCATTGGCGTAAAGGAATGGCCGTGATGATTTATCGAGGAGATTGAAAAGATAATGATGATTTACCCACGACACGAGTAAGATCCCGAAACTTAATATGAAAGCAAAATAGGAAGGCCAGAGATTAACAAGGCTTTTCCAGAGAGCATCAACAGATTCAATGGATGAGGCCGGAGGTACTTTTAACTGAAGAACAAGCAAGGTAATAGCAATAGCAAAAATTCCATCGCTAAAGGCTTCTATACGAGCGTTTTCTTTCATATATTGAAAATTCTGAAAAGGTTAGAAATCCAAGACTGAATCAGTCGGACCTGCAATTAAATTTGAAACCGGCAAACCTGAAATTATCAGCACTCTTCATATTAATAACAAATGAGGGTTGTTAAAGGTTGTTTTTGTTTTTTAATTATCTGAATTTACAACGGATATATGCCCCCCCCCCCTTAGAATTAGTGAGGGTTTCAGAATGTCATAAAAAGAAACAAACGTAAGTTTTGACCTCTTTTACCTCAGGAACCCCAAAAGGGAAAAAGGTGCAACCTTTCAATAGAATTAAGGCGCTTTAATCAAAGATAATGCTTGTCATGCATGTGATTGTTATTTAATAGCATGGGAATAAACAAGGTTAATTTAAAAAAATATGTTGATAGTAAATAATTATGTGTAAACAAAATTGTTTATATTTGTATTATGAGAGATGAATTATCAATAGTAAAGGGAATCCATCCCGGATTAATTCTTGAGCGTGAGCTTAAACTTCGGCATCTGCCTAAAGGACCGTTTGCTATTTCTTTGAAGGAGTACCCACAAACGCTGGTATCTATAACTAAGGGTAAAAGAAGAATGAATATAAATCTTGCTTTGAAAATTGAGGAAGCTTTAGGGATTGAAGAAGGATTTTTTATGACTTTACAGGTTTTTTATGACATTAAAGAAATAAAGGATAAACGACATAAATTATATCCTGATTATTCTAAATTAAGGCGAGTTCTGTTTTGGGATACGAAAATGGAAAATATAGACTGGGAAAAACAAAAAAAAGAGATTATTAAAAGAGTATTTGAGAGGGGTAATAAAATTGAGAAAGAAGAAATGATTCGTTTTTATGGACAAGAGAGTGTAAAAAAAATATTAAACACACATGGAATGTAAACTTCATTACATTACTACTGGTCAACAAATGCAGAGAATTTTAAAAACACTAATGAAGGCTAAAGAATTTGATGCTTTTAGATTAGTGGGAGGGACTGCTTTAAGTTTGCAAAGAGGACACAGAGAATCACTTGATATTGATTTGTTTTCTGACGCCACTTATGATTCAATTGATTTTAAGGCAATTGAATCATTTTTAAGTAATACGTTTTCTTATGTTGATACAAATGATTATAAGATAGTTGGATTAGGTAAAAGCTATTATGTTGGTAATAGCGAGGAAGATTGTGTTAAACTGGATTTATTCTATACTGATGAATTTATTCAGGACTTCCTGCTAATTGATGGAATTAGATTGGCGACTGTTGAAGAGATTATAGCCATGAAAATTGATGTTATTTCCAGGGGCGGGAGGAAGAAGGATTTTTGGGATATCCATGAACTAAAAGAAGATTATTCAATCGGGAAAATGCTTGCCTTCACAAACAAAGATATCCTTTCAACCATGACGAGGATCATGTAAGACGGAATTTCTCAAATTTTCAGATTGCAGATGATGATTTTAGTCCAATTTGTTTAAAAGGCAAACATTGGGAGATAATAAAATTAGATATGATTGATTTTGCATTTTAACGTCGGTCAACTCAGATACCTCCCGGTAGTAAGTTCATGGAAAAGATAAGCTATTCTTAAAGCCTGGCTTTCCAGCTATCGTTCTTCGATCCGCTTCCATACTTTCTCATTAAGATCTTTCAAACGAACTTCCTTTGATGGCAGGACGGGAAGATTATTTGCAGGCTTATCAAGATAGAAATATGCTGTAGCACAGACATCATCGCTTCGGTAGAAGTTTATCCCGACATCGGGAAATTCTTTGTTCCCGAGTTTTGGCGGATTTTCCTCATCAAGCAACCTTCGATGGATCGATTTGTCGTTTTCCGTACCGATAAACCAAACAGGAACAAGGTCGACCCCTTTTTCTATGATGCTTAAGAGCCTGGCTTTTGACTGATTTCCCATCTGATGTATTGTTACTTTGCACCCTGAATGGAAATAGACAGGATCCTTAATATGGTAACGGTAGAAAGCATAAATATCCGATTTGGTATTGGCAACCAGTGACCCGAAATATCTTGATGAAAATTCCCCCTGTCCCCAGCCACTGCCAATATAGTCTTCGGTGCCGGTTCCAACAAGTGTAGGGTATTCATTATCGCCGTCGAGATAAACTTTTACTTCACCTTCGCCAAACCATGTGCCATTGTAAACAGAATCTCCGATTACTCCGATATTTGTTCCAAGATATCTCCCGAGTCCTTTAACCTCTGGCAGAATAACATAATCCTGACCGGGAGTTGTTTTTGGATCCCTGTTCCAGAAGGCATGAAAGTACATTGCGTCTGCGGGAAGTCTTTTCATGACGAGATAATTGATATCATACCAGAACCATACTTCTGAGGATGATTCATTGGTGATTGTTATAAGACCTGATTTTCTGAATGGCATCGGGATTGTAAAGTTAAATGAGCGCCCTTCAGGACTGGAGAATAACTCATTATCATATCGGGCTGTCAATCCATGTGCGATTCCAAAGAAATCACCGATAGGGGCTGATACAGCAGGTTTTGCCTCCCCATCCCAGTACATATCAATTCTTACTGCCCTGAGTTGTTCGGGTGTTTTGACTATTGTGCCGCTGAACCACATTCTTTCTATAATACCTGCCCCTTTGACATTAAATATTTCCTTTGTCTCCCCGGGTTGAATAATGTAGAAAGCATTGCCTTTGGCTCCTTTGTTTGTCATTCCTCCTTTTCCCTTTTCTCCAAGAGGATTTTCGGCACTTATCCACCGCGAATGTGTTCCTGATGCCGGAGCGGTGAACAACTCCTGTCCATTCAATGATGAAGAGACAGATGCCAGCAGAAGATAAAGCACAAATTTCAAAGTTTTCATTGGTTTTTTATTTAGCAGTTTTATAATTGAGCCCACTCCGAAAAAGATAAAAAATGCAATTGCCACAAAAACACAAAGACGCTAAGGTCCTCAAAGAGCTTAATATTAATTAATTACCTTGGCGTGTCTTTGTGCCTTTGCGCCTTGGCGGCAAAAAAAGACTTTTCGGAGCAGGCTCATCATTTAATCTTGCCGGAGCAACAGTTTTTAAACTTCTTCCCGCTTCCGCAAGGACAAGGATCATTTCTTTCAGGCATAACATTTTTTACTGCCTGTTTTTCCTTATTTCTTACCCATTGCATGACATTGGCCGGTGCCCTTTTATTTTTTAACTCCTTTGCCATAAAGTCCATATATGGTTCCACATGCTGAAAGAACAACTTGTAACCTTCACACAGATAATTAAGACCGTATTCCCCGGAGGGCGAATAAATTATTCTGTGTTTTGGACATTCACCATTGCAGGCAAACCTGACTTTACATGCCAGACAATACCCTGGAAGGCTGTTCCTCTTGTTTATACCGAAGTCAAACTGATTCTGTGTTTTTACTATGTCGATCAATGGTTTTCCGGGAATGTTCCCAATAAGGTACTCGGGGTAAACAAAATGATCACAAGAATATATATCACCGTTATGCTCCATTGCAAGGGCCTCACCACAGGTTTCAGCAAAAACACATATACCGGGCATTTCCCCGACCCAGTTTGCAAGTGTGGCATCAAATATCTGGACAAAATGGCGGCCAACATCATTACGTACCCATTCATTGAAAACAGTTATAAGGAATTGTCCGAAACTCTTTCCCTTAACTGACCATTCTGTTACTTCGGCTTCTTTTTTGTATTCATTTGAAACAAGTGACAAAGTGTTTGTTTCATAATCTATTGCTTTTCGTTCAACGATCGGTAAGAACTGGAGAAAAACGCTTCCGATACTTTTAAGAAATCGATAAGTTTCAGAGGCATAATGAACATTATAATCATTTACGCAGCTGAGAGTATTGAACTCGACCCTGTGCTTCTGAAGCAGTTCTACGCCCTTCATCACATTTTTAAATGTTCCTCCTCCTGATACGGTCCTTCGGTAATGATCATGTATATGTTCCGGACCATCCAAGGATATTCCTATGAGAATTTTATTTTCATGAAAGAACTTACACCAGTCATCATTAAGCCTGGTTCCGTTCGTCTGAAAAGAATTTTCAATGGTTTTTCCATTGGCATATTTCCTTTGGAGATCAATTGCTTTAATGTAAAAATCGAGTCCCATGAGGGTTGGTTCACCACCTTGCCAGGTAAATGTTACCGACTGAGTGCTA
>CAIMVD010000161.1 GCA_903844815.1 uncultured Bacteroidota bacterium
GGGTGTTCTTAAATCCCCCCTTGGGGGGCAGGGGGGTAAGAATATGGGAGTGAGAAACTGATTATCCGGGCTTAATTAAACGACATTGAAATGTGAATTGTTATAATTTAGCACGATAATTTTAAAATCAGAGGCAATTAATGATTCATCTGCCACCTGAGATTGAAAAATTAAATAACTTTGAAATAATTGAACAGCTATAAAAACAGCTTGCTATGCAAAAGATGAAAGCGCTAGTCAAAGCCAGGCCTGAAAAAGGGCTTTGGATGGAAGAGGTTCCGATACCCGAGCCGGGCCTGAACGATGTGATAATAAAGGTTAAAAAGTCGGCAATATGCGGCACCGATCTTCATATTTACGAATGGGACGACTGGTCGAAGAGGACCATTAAAACGCCAATGACTATAGGCCATGAATACATGGGCTATATTGAGAAGATGGGACAGGGAGTGAAAAAC
Organism: uncultured Bacteroidota bacterium; assembly: GCA_903844815.1. Classification (GTDB taxonomy): domain Bacteria; phylum Bacteroidota; class Bacteroidia; order Bacteroidales; family VadinHA17; genus LD21. The sequence goes on from CAIMVD010000161.1 coordinate 459, forward strand.
CTGAAAATTGGTGAACGGGTTACAGGCGAGGGACACCTGGCGTGCGGTCATTGCCGGAACTGCCGTCGCGGCAAGGAACACGTTTGCGAAAACACTGTCGGAATCGGTGTAAATATCGACGGATCATTTGCCGAATATGTTAAGATTCCTTCCCAGAACGTCATTCCTCTCGATCCCAGAATTCCCGATGAATGGGCAGCCATAATGGATCCTTTCGGAAATGCCACGCATACGGCTCTCTCATTCCCCCTTCTCGGCGAAGATGTACTTGTAACCGGATCGGGCCTGATCGGAAGCATGGCAATTGCCATTGCCAAATTTGCAGGGGCACGGTTTATTGTTGCAAGCGATCTGAGCGATTACAGGCTCGATATTGCAAAAAAAATGGGTGCAACAGTTACAGTAAATCCTTCAAAAGGCGAAAAGATTGCCGATGCTGTACACAACCTTGGAATGCGGGGATTTGATATCGGACTCGAAATGTCAGGCTCTCCAAAGGCATTTATTGAAATGATAAGCAACATGTATAACGGATCGAGCATTTCATTGCTTGGTATTCTTCCGTCTAACTTTGAAGTGCCCTGGAGTGATATAATTTTCAAGGCGATAACTCTTAAAGGCATCTATGGAAGAGAAATGTGGGAGACCTGGTATAAGATGGAGCAGATGATAATCGGGGGAATCGACCTCAATCCCGTCATCACACACAGATATAATATCGATGATTTCCAGAAGGGATTCGACATAATGGAAGAGGGAAATTGCGGCAAGGTAATTCTCAATTGGGATTAAGGAAGGCAAAGGGCTCAGGGCAAGGAGCAAAACATTGAGGGGAATTCCCCCTTTGAAGGGGGCAGGGGGATGTAAAATACGGGCCGGAGATTAGTAAGCATGGGGCTCTGTGCAAAGAAAATAGTAAAAAATCAAATAACATGTATAAAAAATTTCAAGACCATCTGACAGGCACTCTATCAGAAATCAGGGAAGCCGGGTTCTATAAGAATGAACGCATCATTGTATCCCCTCAGGGTGCTGAGATAGAACTGAATACAGGCCAAAAAGTTCTGAATTTCTGTGCCAACAATTACCTTGGTCTCTCAAACAGCCAGTCGCTTATCGATGCTGCTAAGAAAGCCCTCGATGACCACGGGTATGGAATGTCGTCAGTCAGATTCATCTGCGGCACCTCCGACCTTCATAAGGAACTGGAGAAAAAACTCGCAGAGTTCTTCGGAACCGAAGACACAATACTTTATGCCGCCTGCTTCGATGCCAATGGTGGAGTCTTTGAACCGCTTCTCACAGAGGAGGATGCAATTATTTCCGATGCCCTCAATCACGCCTCGATAATTGACGGTGTAAGGCTTTGCAAGGCACAGAGATACAGGTACGAAAACGCTAACATGGAAGACCTGGAGAAACAGCTTCAGGCAGCCATGGCACAGCGGTTCAGACTTATAGTTACCGACGGGGTGTTCTCGATGGACGGGAATGTTGCTCCCCTGGATAAGATAGCTGAACTGGCAGAAAAATATAACGCTATGATAATGGTCGACGAATCGCATTCTGCCGGGGTGGTTGGCCATACCGGACGGGGAGTTACAGAACTTTTTAACCTCAGGGGCAGGGTAGAAATCATCACGGGAACGCTCGGAAAAGCATTCGGAGGCGCCGTCGGCGGTTTCACAACAGGCAAAAAGGAGATCATCGAAATTCTCCGGCAGCGATCGAGACCCTACCTCTTTTCTAACTCTATTCCCCCGCTTGTAGCTGCAGCAGGAATAAGAATGGTTGAAATGATGACTGAGACGAATACGCTCCAGGACAAACTTCACCGGAATTCGGAATACTTTATTTCGGAGATGAAAAAACTTGGATTCGACATAAAACCCACTAAATCGGCCATTTGCGCAGTAATGCTTTATGATGCAAAACTCTCGCAGGATTTTGCCTCTAAACTGCTCAGCGAAGGAATCTATGTGATCGGATTCTATTATCCTGTTGTCGCAAAAGGTCAGGCAAGGATAAGAGTACAGTTGTCGGCTGCCCACGATACCGAACATCTCGACAAGGCAATTCGTGCTTTCGAAAAGGTTGGGAAAGAAATGGGCGTAATACAATAATCCGGTTACTTATGAATAAATACCTGTTCCCCATATACAGGGCACTTGTCCCAAAGCCAATACGAACAATCCTGCTTAAGAAATCGCTGCGGAAGGATATTCTTAATTACTTCGCATCACTTCCTGCTTCTGAAGTAAATGATGAACAGCAGGAAGTTCTTGGTTTTCTTGAAAGGAACGAGTTAAAGATCTTCTCCTACCCTTTTAATGAAAACTATTCGCCCGAAAAAATAGAAGTCTTTACCGATACCGAAAAGGGATTAAAATATGTGCTTCAGGACGGGAAACGACTCTATTTCAAAAAAAGGTGGGGTGAAGACCGCATAAAAAGAGCTTATTGTGACCTCACAAGGGAACAGGATCCGGAAAGTCCTCACAGGTATCTCACCGGTGAATTTCTAATAGGTGAGAATGATGTGCTTGCTGACATCGGGGCTGCGGAGGGTAACTTCTCACTTGCAGTTGTAGAAAAGGTAAAAAAGATCTACATCTTTGAGTATGACAAGGAGTGGATAGAAGCAGCAAAAGCCACCTTTGCGCCCTGGGCTGATAAGGTTGAGATTATAAACAAGTATGTTTCGGATCACGATGACGAATCGAATCTTAATTTCGGCACTTTCTACAATGAAAGGAAAGACATCACCTTCCTGAAAATTGATGTAGACGGAGCGGAAGCCTCTGTACTCAAGAGTTGTGATGTAATCTTCCGTTCCCCCGACAAGGTAAAGATGGCCTTATGCACCTACCATAAAAACAACGACGAGAAGGATTTTACTGCCCTTCTGAAAGACTATGGTTTCGAGGTAACTCCTTCAAAAGGCTATATGATAAATTATTATGACAAGAAAATGAAGGCTCCCTATCTAAGAAGAGGACTCATCAGGGTAACCAGATAGAATTTCAAATAGTTTTCTATAAGACCATTTTGGTTTCTTAACCAGATTGTCTAAAAATGTCAGAAACTGCCGGATGATTAAGTATAAGCCCTCAGTGGAACTCTGTGATCCCTCTGTGATCTCTGTGTAAGTTCTTAATTATTAGTTACACAGAGAGACACAGAGGAGCACAGAGTCACACAGAGAAAATCAAAATGCAATTTCTGACTTTTGAGACAATCTCTTTTTCATTTTTTTTATCGCAAAAATCATCCGCATTTTGAGGAGCCGCAATCCTTGCAGATCAGGCAACCCTCTTCATAAACCAGGTTATCGGATCCGCATTCGGTACATTTACCTTTTGCCTTCGTGCCGTTGGGGATATATTTCTTAAGAGCCCTCTCTACACCGCTCTTCCAGTTGTTTATCGACTCGCTGTCGAGATTGAGCGATTCAACCAGGTTGACTACATTCTGTATCGGCATCTCATGCCGTAAAACTCCCGAAATAAGCTTGGCATAATTCCAGAATTCAGGCTTAAACATGTGCGAAAGGCCCTCGATTGTTTTCTTATAGCCGTATTTATCAGTATACTGGAAGTCGTAACGGGTTCCTCCGTCTTCGTTCTTGACTTTTATGATTTTACCTTTAATGATGCTCTTCGGAATAGGGAATACTTCATCATCGGCTATACCCGTAAAGATCTCATAAGGTCTGTTATCTTTCAGTCCGACAAAAGCCACCCATTTCTCCTCGTTGATGTTGAACCTTATAACGTCGCAATCGAGTATTTTAGGTCTTTTGGGCTTTTCCTGGCTGGCTTCTGATTTTCCGGCTATCAGAACACCTGTTCTTGATCCGTCGCGATAAACTGTTGCGCCCTTGCAGCCTTCCTTCCAGGCTGAAAGGTAGAGTTCACTTACCATTTCTTCCTTAACATCCGACGGGAGGTTAATTGTTACACTTATTGAATGGTCGACCCATTTCTGAATGGCGCCTTGCATTTTTACCTTTGCCATCCAGTCGATATCGTTGGCTGTTGCTTTGTGATATGGGGATTTTGCGATAAGAGCTGAGATATCTTCGTCGTTCATCCTATTTACCTCATCAACATTATAACCATTTAGGACAAGCCAGTCGACAAACTTATGGTGGAATACCGGGAATTCCTCCCAGGAATCGCCAACCTCGTCTTTAAATGCTACGTTAACAGCCTGGTCATTGGGGTTAACCTTTCTTCTCCTCTTATAAAATACTGAAAAGATGGGTTCAATTCCGGAGGTAGTCTGAGTCATAAGGCTTGTGGTGCCTGTGGGTGCAATTGTAAGAAGAGCGATGTTTCTTCTGCCATATTTTACCATGTTACTGTACATAACCGGGTCTGCCTCCTTCATCCTCAGGATGAACGGATTATTTTTTTCGCGCTCTGCATTGTAAATTGCGAAAGCCCCACGCTCTTTGGCAAGATAGGTCGATGATTTATATGCTTCCAGTGCGAGAGTTTTATGTACCTCTACGGAAAAATTAGTTGCCTCATCGCTTCCATATCTTAAATTGAGGGCAGCCAGCATATCACCTTCCGCTGTTATGCCGATACCTGTTCTTCTTCCCTCTTCCGCTTTTTTCCTGATGTTCTTCCAGAGATTGATCTCAACCCTCTTGAGCTCTTCGTTTTCAGGATCGGAAATAACTTTTTCAAGGATGGCATCAATCTTTTCAAGTTCGAGATCGATAATATCGTCCATCATCCTCTGTGCGAGGCCGACATGTTCTTTATACAAATTGAAGTCAAATTCGGCTTCTGCAGTGAAAGCGCTATTAACGTAGCTGAAAAGGTTAATTGCCAGAAGCCTGCAGCTGTCGTAGGGGCAGAGAGGAATTTCTCCGCAGGGGTTGGTCGATACTGTTGCATACCCAAGGTCAGCGTAGCAATCGGGCAGACTTTCCCTTATAATTGTATCCCAGAAAAGCACACCGGGTTCTGCCGATTTCCATGCATTGTGTATGATTTTTGACCATAGCTTTTCGGCATCAACCTCCTGAGCGAATCGCGGGTTATCGGAATTTATAGGATACTGCTGCCTGAACATGGTCTTATCTTCCACAGCCCTCATAAAGTCGTCGGTGAGCTTCACTGATACATTAGCACCGGTAACTTTTCCGCTTTCCATCTTTGCATCGATGAACTTACCGGAATCGGGATGCTTTATTGAAATTGAGAGCATCAGGGCACCCCTGCGGCCATCCTGTGCTACTTCGCGCGTTGAATTGGAATATCGTTCCATAAACGGGACCACTCCTGTGGAGGTAAGTGCACTATTAAGCACCGGTGTTCCTTTTGGACGGATGTGCGACAGGTCGTGACCGACGCCGCCGCGCCTTTTCATGAGCTGAACCTGTTCCTGGTCGATCTTCATTATGCCACCATAAGAATCCGATGAACCATCGTTTCCTATCACAAAGCAGTTCGAGAGCGAAGCTATCTGATAATCATTTCCTATGCCTGTCATCGGGCTTCCCTGGGGGACGATGTACCGGAAATCCTTAAGTACATTATAGAGGAGTTCTTCGGGCAGAGGATTCTTGTATTTAAGTTCAATCCTGTGAATCTCGGCAGCCAGCCTGTGATGCATGTCATCGGGAGTCTTTTCAAATAAATTGCCAAAAGAATCCTTGAGTGCATACTTGTTGGCCCATACTCTGGCTGCAAGTTCGTCGCCCCTGAAGTATTTTACACTTGCTTCGTAGGCCTCTTCATGTGAATATGCCTGTTTTACTTTTTCCTTCACCTCAGAACTGACTTCTTCTCTGTTCTCAGCAGATTTCTGATTAGCCGCTGATGATTCTACCCTGGATTTTTTTCCGGAGGTAACTGCCGGCTCCTGGACAAATAATTCTTCCATATATTTTTGTTTGTCTTTGATTTTTATTAGATTAGCATACCGATGATTCGCAAATCGTGGTAATGCTAAATTACGCAAGCGACGTTCCTGATGCAATAGAAAGTTTTTAAGTTTATCAACATTTGAAAGCATAGTTATTAACCATCTGTTTCACGTTGACTGTTAAATAATTAACAGAACCGGCACAGAGAATCAGGCAGTTAATCAAATGGAAGATCAGAATCTTCCGGACTTGTAAAAATAGCGTTTAACTGCTGATTTCTTAACAAAAAAGGGCTGCCGTAGCGGGCAGCCCTTTATAATGAAATAATCTTTTAGTTAAAGATGTAGCGTAATCCGATCTGAATACCATAGGTTCCGGCCACGCTGGTCGGATCCTGATATGATGACCAGATATAATCACCGTTGATCTTTCTCATTGAAACTTTCATCTTTCCGGTAACGGCATCCCTGCTTGTAACTGAAAGCGGAGAAGTTGTTATGAAGCTTTTGTTAAGGCCCCAGTCTGAACTGAGAAGGTTAGCAACGTTAATGACATCGACGCTGAACTGAAGTTTATTCATCGAGTCACCTACTTTAATCTTGAAATCCTGTAAGAATCTCAGGTCAAAACGCTCCTGCCATGGTGTATAGGCTGCATTTCTGAGTGCATACTCACCTGCGTGTTTTGAAAGGTAAGGATCCTGTTTTGCATAGGCGAAGTATGCGGTAGCATCTTCAGGTGTAGCCCATAATACATCACTTGCATCTTTCGGAATGTACATCAGGTCGTTTGTGGTTCCGTCGTTGTTTGCATCATTATAATAATAGTATGAAGATGCATTTCCGGTGAATCCATTATAGAAAAGAGAGATTGATGAGCCAAAAAACTTGGCGTAATCAATTGAATAGCTGAGTGACCCAATAAACCTGCTAGGCGAGTTATTGATTGTAAGTCCAAGTTCATCAGAGTTTGATGCGCCCGAAACATACCGGTACTGCCAGGCAGAGAAAGGATCAGATCCCGATTTGCCGCTGACTTCTTCGCCCCAGCTCTTTGAATAAGCAAGCATTCCGCTAAAACCTGCGATATGAGGCAGCTGTAGTTCTGCTGATAATGAATATCCCTGGCCCTTATTGGTGTTGCGCATTATTACAACGTTCTGGTACGGAGCAGTGATATATTTGGTAGCAGTAGTATTGTTGGTCCAGTAAGGCCTTGTAAGAGAGCCTTCTGTAATTGTCGATGCAGCATCGGCAAGGTTAATGTTGTCGAACCTGATTGCGTTGATGTCCTTGGTATAGACGCCTTCAAGAGTCAGCATCATGCCAACAGGAAGTTTGATATCAACACCAAGGCTTGTACGCCATACCTGGGGAAGTTTGAATTTCTTGTCAATTGCAGCAATTCTTCCGCCAACAGGGTTTGACTGTGGGAAAATGTCAGACAGTGCCTGATCTTTCAGCAGCTGAGATGCATCTGCAAGAAGAGGAAGCCTTGCAAGCTGAGCCTTGCTGGCATTGCCGCCACTCTGGTTAACAACAAACTGGTACTGAAGCATACCGCTGTTTGTGGGCTGGTTGGTGAACCAGACAAACGGAATACGACCGGTGAAAATACCGGTACCACCACGAACCTTTATTTTCTTGTCACCTAAAACGTCATATGTGAAACCGATACGGGGAGACCAGAGCATTTTTGCTTCGGGCCAGGTTGACAGGTCAACTGTTTCTCCATCCCTGAATGTATAGTCTTTCACAACAGGGTTATCAACAGCACCCGAGAAATACATTGGAAGGTCCATACGGATACCGGCGGTTACCTTAAGGTTATCCAGGGCGCTGTATTCATCCTGAAAATAAGCCGAATACTGACCAAAGTTCAGTTCTGCAACAGGATTAGTGAATCCGTTAATCGGATAGGTATAAGCAAAGTTTGTTGGATCGTTGTTCTCATTGTAAACAAGCGGGTCACCTACACCGTTGGCAAAGTTGGTAAATGCTGCAAGGTCCTTGAACCTGTAATAGGCGCTTCCCTGGCGAAGATAGCTGTTTGCAAAATACTGGTGTTCGAACGACATCCCAAGTGTGAAGTTATGCCTGTCGTACTGATAGGTTGCATTGTCGGTAATAATAAAGGTATTATTGTCGACATTGTTCTTGTATGAGAAGAGCTCATAACCGGCTGACATCATAACAGTACCGCTTGAAGCAGTTCCTGACATAATATCGACGAAAGGGAAAATTTCGCTGTCGCTTGTACGAGGTTGCTTGTAGCTTGTATACGCAACAAGAAGCTTGTTTGATATCTGTCCGAAACGGCTGTTCAATTCACCTGTTACCGAATGCAGTTTGTTTGAGTTGTAGTACTGTGAGTTTTCAAATGAAAGACCACCGGTACGAGACTGACGACCGCCTGAGATTGAAGGAGTAGCATCGCCGCTGTTGCTTGGGGCAAAACGTGCAGAACTTTCCGAGTAGTTGTAACGGAACGAGAATTTGTGATTCTTGTTAATGTTCCAGTCTATTCTTGCCAGAATTTTGTTGTTGAACTCGTTGTCGCCTCCCCAGCTCTCATAGCGTCCGGTTTCGTAACCGTACTTGCTTTTGAGAAGTGATGAGAAAGCCTGAAGATCAGAAGCCTTAACCCTGGAGTTCACATTCAGATTAGCAGCGTCGCGTCCGTCCTGCATTGCGAGAAGAGTGTTACCCGGGGTCAGGGTGTTTTCTTTTTCTGCACTTAAGAAAAAGAAGAGTTTGTTCTTAATGATTGGTCCGCCAAAGGTCATGCCATAGACATTCTTTGAAGACTGAGCTACTTTAAGCCTTGTGTCCCTGATCTTTTTTCCAACCATTGAGGTATCGCGGAAGAAAGTGTAAACAGATGCCTTGAATTGGTTTGTTCCGCTCTTGGTAATTGCATTGACGGCTGCACCGGTAAAATTCGACTGAGTTACATCGAAAGGAGCAACGGCAACCTGGATTTCTTCAATGGCTTCCATTGAGATAGGTTCGCCTGAAACACCAGGCATGTTGCTGCCCGACAATCCGAAGTTGTTGTTGAAGTTGGCACCGTCGACTGTTACGTTTGTATTGTAAGCCTCACGACCTACATAACCGCCACCGGTTGAGTAAGGAGAAAGCTTTGTATAGTCGCCAAGGCTGCGGTTCATTGAAGGGATCAATGCCATCTCAGCTGTATTGATGTTGGATGTGGCACCCATCTTTTCGGTTCCGAAAGCCGATGGCCTTGCTCCGACAACCACAACCTCGCCTAACTCTGAAGCGCTCTCGGTCAGGGCAGTCTTGAGCGTATATGCCTCACCCAGAAGAAGTGTAATGTCAGTAAATGTTTTTTTGGAATAGCCTATGAAAGAAGTTTCAATTTTATAAGGTCCGCCCGGGCGCATACCCTGAATAGTGAAAAAACCTTCATTGTTGGCAACTGCTCCGTACTGAGTTCCCGAAGGAACATGTACGGCAAGAATTGTTGCTCCGGGCAGAGCCTGCCCTTTGCCGTCAACAATCCTTCCGGTCAGAGCAGATGTTGTAGATCCCTGTCCGAACGTCACAAGTGACACGAACAGAAACAACAGCACCGCTGAAAAGAACTTTGTTTTCTTCATAATTAAATTGGATTAGGTTAAATAAATCTCGATAAGGTTATTGTAATTAATTGATTAAATGGTTACAACGATATTAATAAAATATTAAATCCCACGGTCAAATTTACATTTCTTTAAAAAAACAGTGTCTGTCGCCAAAAATTAGTTTTAAACAACTTATGAGTTCACGTTGTTAATATCTATAGTTCAGATATTTCGGAGAATAATATCCGTTGCTCCTGTATTATCCCTTACATACTTGCCGGCAATATCGGCAGATAACGAATATGCTTCTTCATCTCCCAGCCACTCATCAAGAATCGTCTTGAAATCATCATAATTTGTAAACGACCGGGCCCCACCTGCTTCAACAAGTTCAACTGCCTCCCTGAACCTTGTATGGTTTGGCCCGAACATAACCGGGATATTCCAGCATGCGGGTTCAAGTATATTATGGATTCCTTTCCCGAATCCGCCTCCAACTTCAGCTATCGAGGCATAACTGTATGCCGATGAGAGCATGCCTATATTGTCCATTATCAGAATCCTTGCATCCGACGGGTTCTTTGCATAAACCGAAAACCTTACATGACTTACCTTAAAAAGCTTCTCAAGCCGTTCAATATTGGAAATGTCGATTTCATGTGGCGCAAAGACCCATTTCATCTTCCCTGGATAATTGTTTATATATTCAGCTATTATCTCTTCATCAGGCTTCCAGCTGCTTCCTGCCAGAAAAAGCTTTTCATCTCCCCTGAAATCTTTAAGAGCCTGGATATCTTTTGCAGAACCTGCAATCTGAACAACACGGTCGAACCTTGAATCGCCTGCCATTACTACATTATCCATACCTATTGACTTCAGAAGGCTTAGCGAACGCTTATCCTGAACGAAGATCATCCTGAACTTTGCCAGCATTCCCCTGAAAAAGGAGCCATACCATTTGAAGAAATGCTGTTCGGGCCTGAAAATAGCAGAGATAAGATAAAGAGGTATGTTTTTTTTATGCAGATATGAAATGTAATTGTTCCAGAATTCATATTTTACAAATATTACATACTCCGGGTTGACCAGGTTTATGAACCGTTTCGCATTAAAAGGAGTATCAGAAGGCAGATAGCAAACCAGGTCGGCTCCGGCATATCCCTTCCTCACTTCATAACCTGACGGTGAAAAAAAGGTAAGCACTATTTTCAAACCTGGCGTCTTCTCCTTCAATGCTTCCAGAACCGGCCTGCCCTGCTCAAATTCCCCAAGCGAGGCGCAATGCATCCATATTACCCTGTCGCCGCTGCCAATTTTATTCCTGATTTTTTCTTCCCAGCCCTTAAGTCCCTTTATCCACAACGAAGCCTTCGCATTCAAGGGTGCTAAAATATGAGCCAGGGTATTAATAATGATTATAATAACATTGTATAAATGTCTCATAGGTGTAATTATCGGGCCTCAAAGTTAATAAAAGAAAAAAACAACTACCTTTAAAATCTATCACATTACTATCCTATTTAAATTAACTTATATTTTTGCAGTAAACTCAAGGTACAAAATGGTACGACTTATTGCCCTTATTATTTCTATAATTCTACAGATTCTTGCAGCCGTCATTGCACTGAGGTTCATGAAGCTTACCAAATACCGTCTTTCGTGGATACTGCTTTCGCTCTCCTTTGCAATGATGGCTGTAAAGAGTATAATAAAGTTTTTTGAATTTTTCAGAGGAACCCCTTCCTATGCATGGCAAATGATCGATGAATGGATGGGAGTGGTAATTTCAGTGATGATAATTGTGGGTGTCGTCCTTATCAGAGAACTTTTCCAGTCGCTGAAGAGAGCAGATATGGAACGACTCCGGACTGAAAAAAGGGTTATTAATGCCATAATCAACACCGAGGAAAATGAACGCAGGAGGTTTGCAAAGGATTTGCACGACGGACTTGGCCCTATTCTTTCGACAGTAAAGATGTCACTCTCGGCGCTCACCCAGAGAATAAAAGACCCTTCAGGCACAATAATCCTTAGTAATACAAACCACCTGGTGAATGAAGCCCTGAATACAATAAAGGAGATCTCGAATAACCTTAGCCCTCATGTACTCTCAAATTTCGGACTAGCAAGCGCTATCAGCACCTTCACCACTAAAATAAACCAGACAAAAGCCATTGAGATCGATTTCAAGTCGAATATGGAAAACCAACGCCTCGAGAACGATAAGGAGGTGGTGATCTACAGGGCAGTTTGTGAATTAATTAACAATTCCATACAGCATTCCGGCGCATCAAGAATTGAAATTGAATTAAACAAACATGAAAAATTTATTACCTTGCAGTTTTATGACAATGGCCGTGGTTTTGATACCTCAACTCTTTCGGGTGAAGACTCAAAAGGGATGGGACTCTCGAACATCGAAACACGCGTGAAGACTGTTGAAGGCGTCTTCATTGTTGAAAGCACGCCGGGAAAAGGCACCAGCGCGCTCATAAAAATGATTGAATGAACCGCGAGTATATCACCTATTACGAGATGGAAAAAATAAGGATATTAATAGCAGACGATCACCAGCTTTTTCGAAACGGACTTAAGATCCTACTAGATGCCTTTCCCGAATTTGAGGTAGCAGGAGAAGCTTCAAACGGGGAAGAGTTCCTTAAATTACTTGCATGCACTCCTGCCGAAGTAGCACTGATGGATATCAACATGCCTGAAATGGATGGAATAGAAGCTACCAGGAAAGCCCTCAGGATAAAACCCGATATCGATATTATAGCCCTTTCGATGTACGGAGAAGAAGAATATTACTACAAAATGGTTGATGCGGGCGCAAAAGGTTTCCTCCTGAAGGACTCCGATATCTCCGAAGTGAAGGACGCTATAATGACTGTGAGAAAGGGCGGTAACTATTTCTCACAGGAACTTCTCTACCATGTTATACAGAAGATCAAAAACCGGGAATTTGAAAGCAAAACGGCAAACCTGTCAAAAAGAGAAAAGGAGATTCTTTTCAAGATCTGTGAAGGCCTGTCGAACCAGGAGATCGCCGAAACCCTCTTCATAAGCAAAAGAACCGTCGATAAACACCGTGCCAACCTTCTGGGCAAAACAAACTCAAAAAATACGGCAAGCCTGATTCTGTTTGCCATAAAGAATAAACTCATAGAGATATAAATTTTCTCTGAAATTAAGTACAATGGCAGTTTTCTGGTAATATGCTTTACCGGAAGCTGCGAAACAGACATAAAAACTAAATTATGGCTGAATCACATTTACTTGGACAAAAAGGCGAAGATCTGGCTGTCGGTTTCCTGAAGGATAAAGGCTATAAAATCCTTTTCCGCAACTGGACCTGGGGAAAACATGAGGTCGACATCATCGCCGAGAACAGCGATTTCATTGTTTTTGCCGAGGTAAAAACAAGATCAGGCGATTACTACCTGCCTCCATCATCGGCAGTCAACTCCCAGAAGCAAAAATCTATAATCTTTGCCGCCGACGGATATATCAGAAAGTTCAACGTGAACAAGGAGGCCCGGTTCGATGTAATAACCGTTATAAATATTGGAGAGTCATTCGATATCGACCATATTGAAGGAGCGTTTTACCCGACTTTGAGATGATCCCACAACCTGGTTGCTGTCAAAAACCTCTGTGTAACTCTGTGCTTTCTCTGTGTAGCTCTGTGTAACAAACAATCAAGAACTTACACAGAGGGTCACAGAGGTGTCACTGAGAGACACAGAGAGAACTAACGTACAAGTAAAGACTTTTTATAAAACCTCCCTTTCCAAATAACTATAATCGATATGAATATTGAAGAATTAAGAGATTACTGCAATTCGAAACCCGGAGCGGAAGAGAGCTTCCCCTTTGGTATCGACACCCTCGTTTTCAAGAAGAATGGCAAGATCTTCGCCCTCGTGAACCTCGATGGTGACCTGAGTATCAACCTGAAGTGCGACCCGGCCCTGGCCCTTGAGTTAAGGGAGAGGCACCCGGCGGTCACTCCGGGATACCATATGAATAAAAAGCACTGGAATACAATAAATCTGGACGGGTCGATTCCAGCTAAACAGATATTTTCGTGGATTGATCACTCATATGAACTTATCAGAGTAAAACACTGATATTCAGTACCTATTTTTTAAACCCAAACCTGTAATTCGCTCCAAAAAGGAACCTTCCTCTTCTTTCTATATTATAAGTGTAATTGTTTGATAAATAATAATCGTCACCACCAAAATTATATTTAAAAGATAATCCAAGCTTCTTACCAATCAGCGCCTCAGCAGAAATAAACGTTGTTGAATAATTTTGTGAAAAAGCGCCTCCAACCCTGAGATTATAATCAGTTCTGTAACCAAATCCGGTACCAATACTGAATTCATTCAAAAGAACGGGAACCGACGTTGGAGAATTGAATCCGTATGAATACTGCAAATCCAGTATGTCTCTCCTGCCCAATCGAAAAAGCACCTCCGGTAAAATCGGAAAAAACCGTGTTCCTCTTTCAAAAGAAGTTTTATCAATGGGTTCCAGTGGTACCCATCTTATATTTCCAACATGTGCCCCAAAGCCAAATCCTATCCATTTAAGATCATATTTAACATAGGGATTTACACCAAAAAGGAAACTTTTCTTTTCCCATTGTCTTGTAAGATTATTCTCTTCAAGAATGCCTCCATAAATGTTGATCCCCTTAGTAATGATCGATTTCCCTTCTGTTTTTATGCCTGATAAACCACCACCTGTGATCCAGTATAAATAACTGTAATCCTCAGTTGTATAGGTTGTCCCGCATTCACCCTGATGAGGGTTATAATTGAGATTATTATAATAATTTCCGAAAGAGGTACTAAGATCAATCCGTTTATACGATTTAACCTGACTATAAAAGTCCTTGTATGATAGTGTTTTTGTAGAATCGGGCAAGAAAGTCTGAGTTGTTAAAAAAACCGGTACAGCAAAAAATGAGGCTGTCGCCAATCTAATCCTTAAAATTTTCAGAGATCCGAAAACATAGCAGGCAGTAAGTATGACAGCAGGTATGAATTTCAGATTTAAAGAGAGTAACTCAAATGGAGTGAACAGGCCGCGGAAACAATATATCACTCCCGATACTGAAAGAATATATAAAGCAGGGTTTATCAATGATGTCTTATGCTCAGGAAGATTCGCATAAACTGATCCGGGTTTGTTTTCATACAGTATTAACATTATAAAACAAACAATCCCCAACCCCAATAAGAACCATTGAATCAGGCTAATCCCCGATATATACCTGGTTTCAAAAACAGATGCGGAGGGATCACGTAAAAACTCAATAAAAAATCTGAAAATAAAGAAGAGGACAAGTGAGAAAATCAGAGCGCTCCAGGCTTTTTTCCAGAATTTCAGCGATTTCCAAACAATAAATGAAATTATAAAAAATAATATGGTTTCATAAAGCTGTACAGGATGAACACTGAGAGTAAATGGTGAACTTTTTTCTATCAGTCCGTTAAGCAATTGATGATAATGAGCACTTGTCCCGAAGAGATATTGAATACTCCATGGCAGATCTGAGTGTTTCCCATAACAACAACCGTTAAAAAAGCATCCTGTTTTCTGAATCCCAAAACCAAGGGGCGTAATCCAGGCGTACAAATTAAGCATTGATTTATCGATTCTTAAAAAATATTGTGATAATACAAGCCCGGCCAGACCAAACAACAGTCCCCCTATTGCATAGCGACTCTGATATTCTTCATATCTGCCGGAAACAATAATTTGCCCCCACTCAGAGACAGGAACAGTGGAAAGCCTCGATCCGATTATTGTACAGAGGGAAACTGTAGTTAAAAGTAATAAAACTGACCGTAAGGGAATTTTCAACCGGTTACTGAAAAAAATAAACAGCATAAATGTTACTCCAAATGAGAGAACATAAAAAAAACTAAAACAGGAAGCCGGATTTGATACATCTATTTCCATTCTGGTAACTCTTTTTAATTTAATTTCCGGAATGCAGCTCCTGTGTATGAGAATACACAATTGTTATAAAATTAAGGCTTTCTGCTATCAGAGTCAAATTTATTTTGACTTGAATAAACTGATTAATATCAAACAACCTGCTGACTTTAACTATATCAAATATTATTAATAAATGTTAATCCCGAATGGGTTAAATTAAAATTGAAACATATCATTATATATTCATTTGTTTTTTTTTAGCTTAGCACTTCATAATAATTAAATTTCTCAAATATGAAAACTCGATTTCTTTCCTTCCTGATACTTATTCTGATCGTTTCACAGTCGTTCGGCCAGAAAAAGGATGCTGCAAAAAGCAGTACAAAAGCAGAAGAAGGCTACAAATTCACTCCGGTAGTAGAAATAAAAGCTACCCCCGTAAAAAACCAGGCAGGCACGGGAACCTGCTGGTGCTTTGCCACGACTTCCTTTATTGAGTCGGAACTTCTTAGAACAGGCAAGGGCGAATACGATCTCTCGGAGATGTATATTGTAAGGTATAACTATGTTGACAGACTAAAAGACAACTTCGTACAGCAGGGCAAGGGAAACCTTGGACAGGGAAGTGTTGGTCACGACTTCATGATTGAATTCACAGAAAATGGGATAGTTCCCGATGAAGTTTATACCGGTCTTAATTACGGTATGCCTAATCACAATCACAGGGAACTCAATTCATTTGTAAATGCAGTGGCAACTGTGCCTGTACAGGTGAAAAAGGAAAGTGACCAGTACCTCAGTATTGTTGATGCAGTTGTTGATACCTATCTTGGAAAAGTACCTGCCTCGTTCACCTACAAAGGTGTTGGCTATACACCAAAATCTTTTACGGCAACTCTCGGCATCAATCCCGACGATTATGTTGAAATCACATCATTCACACTTTTCCCTTTCTACCAGCAGGGCATCGTTCCCATTCCTGACAACTGGAGAAAAGCCAATTACTATAATGTTCCTCTCGATGAACTGATCATGACCATGGATTATGCCCTCAACAACGGGTTTACTGTTGCCTGGGATGGCGACGTGAGCGAAAAGGGATTCTCTCATTCAAAGGGAGTAGCTATTATCCCTGAACTGGTAAAGGTTGACGAATATCCTGGAGCTGAGAAAACCAGGCTCGGAAAAATGACTGCTGAGGAACGCGCAGCAGAAGCATACAAATTCAGCAAACCTTTCCCCGAAGTAAAAGTGACACAGGAATCCCGTCAGGAAGGCTACGACAAAAACGTAACAACCGACGACCATCTTATGCACTTAACTGGGATTGTAAAAGATCAGGCTGGAACAAAATACTATATAACCAAAAATTCCTGGGGAACAGCCAGAAACCCATTCGGAGGCTACCTGAACATGTCGGAGAACTACGTAAGGGCAAAGACTATTGCAATTATGGTTCATAAGAGCGCCATTCCGGCTGAAATCAAAACAAAACTGGGAATTTAAACAGGTCCTGCCAGTCTTGCGGTCATGCAAGTCCTGCGGTCTCTCATGACTTGCACGACTTGCATGACCTGCATGACCTGCATGACCTGCACGACTTATTCAGCTAAGAGATTACACCCCCTGATATCACTGTTGTCGAAACGACCAAGCACCTCAAATCCTCCGTTTTCGTGAAGCCGGCCGAGGTCGCCGGTGGCGATAAATGAACAGGAATTTAAGTTAGCGAGATCAATGATGTTAATACCTCCCGTCCTGCCTGTTTCGGTATGGATCGAAAGCGGGTCATAAGGATCTCTGATGAGGATCTTCATCCACGGCGGACAATAAAACAGGCCGTCGCCGGGTGAATAGGCCTGGCTCATGAGCTCAGTCATACCATATTCAGAGTGAATATCCGTCACTTTGAATTTATCTTTCAGAATTTCATGAAGTTCCTGCCGGGTGATCTCCTTCCTCCTTCCCTTCATACCTCCGGTTTCCATAACTGTGATGCCTGAAAGATCAGGCGAATACTCTTCGGCAAGGTCAAGCAGTGCAAAACTTACCCCGAGCAGTAATACTTTCCTGCCCTCTTTCCTGCCGGATTTAAGGGCTGTTATAAGTTCTTCCGGATTCCCCTTATAAAAACCGCTTAACGGGTCATTGCTTGTTTTAATAAGCTTATCGGCCATGTAAACCAGTGATGAACCCGACCGTTCAACATAGGAAGGCAAAAGAGCTGCAATAATATACTCTTCCGGACTGCCGTAGAAGAGGCGGAAAGCTTTGAAAAAACTCTCCTCGTACAAACTCAGGTCACACACATAATGTCTGCCGGTTGTTGCACCGGTAGTGCCGCTGCTCTCAAAAACAGTCTCCTCAGGCCGATCTCCTGTAATTATTTTGTGATTCCTGAATAATTCAACAGGGAGGAAGGTCAGTTCATTGATGCTTGTCGGAGAACTTTTTCCTTTTCGCAGATTATCTGTGAAGCTTTTGTAAAGAGGATTATTATCGTGCTGGTACCTGAAGACTTCGAGTGCGGCATCTTTGAAATCATCCCGATTGCGGATACTGAAGATCCTTTTCCGCAGGTCGCCGGTCATTTTACGGGGAATGTTGTACTGCCATCGGGCTGAAAAACCCATTCAAAGGTGCACTCACCATAGGGAATGCTATTTCTCGTCTCATTCACCACAGCGATGATCCTGATCTTTGCGTATTGCTCTGCGGTTGTCCGGTATATCCACACCTGGTTGGCTCTTAACGCATCGGCTATTCCTGTCCATGTAACGGATGGAAGGGAAGCTATACTGTTAAATGCCTGTGAGGCGGTTGCAGCATCTGCAAATTCACCATATTTCGAAAATGAATCGAGGAAATTATTCGCCTGAAATGAAAGCTTCGGAGGTTGGGAGTCGGAATCAACATATAATACGATATCCGGTCCCGGGTTTTCAAGTGTTGAAACTTTTGCCGACTTTGAAAATGAAAATCCTATCGCATAATAGGTATTCGACTTTAAAATTATGTTATCAATTGTATCGGTTCCCGAAGTCCTTACTGTCTCATCCTTTTTGCATCCGGCAATAAGTGCCAGTGAGATAATCAATATAATGAATAACCTTTTCATAGTCATAAATAAAAGTAAACAAGAATAAGGTCAGTAAGTTCAGAATCGGAAACAAATCACTTTGAAATTCTTTTACCACGGAGGTCACGGAGTTTTACATCTCTAAATGTTCATGACTCCGTGATACTCCATAAAACCCTGTGTAACTCCGTGGTTAAAAGAACTGTTACTTAAGCTGATTATTCACCCCGGATTGCCGTAATGCCCGGAAGTTTCTTGCCTTCCATATACTCCAGCATGGCACCGCCTCCTGTAGAAACATAGCTTACCTTGTCGGCAAGGCCGTTTTTATTAATGGCGGCCACGGAGTCGCCTCCGCCGATAAGGCTGTAGGCTCCATTAGCAGTAGCGGCGGCGATAGCTTTAGCCACTGCAGTTGTACCCTTTGAGAATTTCTCCATTTCGAAGACTCCCATTGGACCGTTCCAGAGAATTGTTTTGGAATTCTCAATGACGTCCGAAAACAGCTGAATTGTTTTTTCTGCAATGTCGAGTCCCAGCCAGCCATCTTCTACCGCATCAACTGCTGTAACCGAAGTTGCTGCCTCAGCGTCGAACTTGTCGGCGTTAAGACTATCGACAGGAAGATAAAGCTTAACATTTTTTGCTTTAGCTTTTTCGATAAGGCTCAGAGCCAGATCGAGTTTATCGCCTTCGCAGAGAGAGTTTCCTATCTTGCCACCCATTGCTTTTATGAAGGTGTAAGTCATGCCACCGCCAATAATTATGTTATCTACCCTGTTGAGGAGATTCTCAATAAGAAGGATTTTATCGGAGACCTTTGCACCACCCATTATGGCAGTAAATGGCCTTTGTGGATCCTTAAGCACTTTATCCATTGCTACAAGTTCGCTGTTAATGAGGTATCCGAACATTTTCTCTTCTTCTCCGAAGAAGTCGGCCATAACTGCCGTAGTAGCATGGGCACGATGAGCCGTTCCGAATGCATCATTTACATAAACACCGGCATAGGCTGACAGTTTTTTTGCCATCTCTTTCTGCCTGACCTTCATTTCAGCCTTTGCTGCTTTCTTTTCCTCATCGGTGACGTTCTCGGGAAGTATGGGCTTACCCTCCTCTTCCGGATAGAAACGGACATTTTCAAGAAGAAGGATCTCACCGGCTTTTAGATCTGCAGCCATTTTTTCAGTCGATTCACCCAGACAATCATCGGCAAAAAGGATCTTTTTACCCAGGTGCTTTTCAAGAACCGGGATAACGGGTTTCAGGGAGTATTTCTCCATCCGTCCCTCAGGTCTTCCGAGGTGCGACATCAGGATAAGGCATCCTCCATCATCAAGTATCTTATTGATTGTCAATAGGGCTCCCCTTATGCGGGTGTCATCGGTTACTGTAAAGGTTTTCTTGTCGAGAGGCACGTTAAAATCTACCCTGACTATTGCTTTTTTCCCTTTGAAGTTAAAGTCCTGAATCATTTTCATAGATCAAGTATTTTTATTTGGTTGATAAAATTTCTACTACAAACCTACATTTTTTTTAGAAATAATCGTTTGAAAAGAAGTTCGAAAAATGTTGCATTATCGCCCAAGTAAGCTGAACTTTGCAGCAAGATCAATTGTTTCTGCATTTTAAAATATTGATTAATTTTGTAAAAAAGTTATGGCAAAAATCGCATTAAACGGAAACCCTATTAACACATCGGGTAATCTACCGCAAAAGGGGAGCCAGGCTCCTGAGTTCAATCTGGTAAAAACTGACCTTGGCGGTCAGACACTTTCAGACCTGAGAGGGAAGAAGGTAATCCTAAACATATTTCCTAGTCTGGACACATCGGTTTGTGCAACATCTGTAAGAAAATTCAATCAGCTTGCTGCCGGGAAGTCCAATGTAGCTGTTATTGCTATATCTAAAGACCTTCCTTTTGCTCACGGCAGATTCTGTTCTACCGAGGGCATCACAAATGTGACACCTGCGTCAGGCTTCCGCGATACTGAATTCGGCAAGGCTTACGGAATTGACCTTATTGACGGCCCATTGGCAGGACTGTATGCACGGAGCATCGTGGTGGTTAATGAAATCGGAGAAGTAGTTCATACTCAGCTTGTTCCTGACATCGTACAGGAACCCGACTATGAATCAGCACTTGCTGCAGTTTAAAGAAGTTATAGCATAATTCCCTGATGAATTTCGCTGATATTCCCGGCCATAGGGAGATTAAGGGCAAATTGCTCCGGTCGGTAAGAGACGAGAGAGTGAGCCATGCCCAGCTATTTGCCGGCCCCGGAGGGTGCGGCAGTATGGCTCTTGCTCTTGCTTTTGCAAGGTATATCAGTTGCGAAAACCGGACAGAGAATGACTCATGCGGAGTGTGCAAATCGTGCGTCAAGCATGAAAAGATGATACACCCCGATCTTCATTTCGTATTCCCGGTTATCAAAGGGAAAAAAGCTACAGATCCTGTTAGCGACCACTACATAGCAGAATGGAGAGACTTTGTTAAGAAGTCTCCCTATTTTACTATCAACAACTGGCTCGAATTTATTGAAGTTGAGAATGCACAAGGGATGATTTTCGCCTCGGAGGCATCGGAGATCATAAAAAAACTCAATCTGAAAACATATGAGTCGGAGTATAAGATAATGATAATCTGGCTTCCCGAAAAGATGCATCAGGCCACCTCAAACAAACTTCTTAAAATGATTGAGGAACCACCTGAAAAGACCCTCTTTCTGCTTGTGTCCGATGAGCCCGACAAAATAATTCCAACAATTCTCTCGCGATGCCAGCTCGTAAAAATACCTTCTTTCAGCAACCGCGATATTGAGCGTTATCTGGCTGAAAGTTCAGGTATTACATCCGATAAAGCTGCCGACCTGTCAAGAGTATCGAACGGAAGCATTATAAGAGCCATCGAACTCAGCGAAAATGAGGATGCTACACACGCCAGCCTTGAAAGGTTTAAAAGCCTTATGCGGTTTGCATGGAAACGCGACATTATCTCACTTATCAACTGGTCGGAGGAAATTGCCGTAACCGGCCGGGAGCCGCAGAAGAATTTCATATTGTTCTCAATCAGGTTACTCCGCGAAAACCTTATGCTTTCTCTTGGTCAGAAAGAAAACAACATTGTCTTCCTGACAGGTGAAGAAAATTCATTCTCTGAAAAGTTTCATCCTTCAATCACCAGGCAAAACATCTTCCCTCTTACTGAGGAGTTTAGCCTTGTCCATTCGCACATTGAGGCAAACGGCAATCCAAAGATAATCTTCCTCGACCTTGCCCTGAAAGTAACAAAGCTTATCCGCTGATACTTAAACCGGTTATTGAAATAATCTTTTTATTCACTATTTTTGCGATGAAATTTCGATAGCACTATAGTTCTATGACAGATAATGATGATATTCACGGGTTGCCGGGTGATGATGTCCGCATGCCTGATATAACATACAAACCAGGCCTTAATAAACTTGATTCATTCAATTGGCTGAGCGACCTTCCCAACAGTGCCGATGACAATGAATTTGTTGAGGTCAGATTCAAAAACACCCGGAAGGGCTTCTTCAGAAATGTAAACGCACTCAGGCTCGAAATAGGTGATGTTGTGGCTGTCGAAGCATCTCCTGGTCATGATATCGGAAGGGTCTCAATGATCGGACCACTTGTGTCGGAACAGATTAAGAAACTGAAGATTCTCCCCTCTCCCGACGACTTCAAGAAAGTTTACAGGAAAGCAAAGGCGGTTGATGTTCAGAAATGGGAGGAATCAAAGAAACTCGAGACGCCGACAATGCTCCGTTCAAGGAAAATAACCGAAGAGCTGAAGCTTAATATGAAGGTAGGTGATGTTGAATACCAGGGAGATAAGACCAAGGCTATTTTTTATTATATTGCCGATGAAAGAGTGGATTTCAGGCAGCTTATAAAAGTTTTGGCCGATGAGTTCAGGGTACGTATCGAGATGCGCCAGATAGGAGCCCGGCAGGAAGCCGGAAGGATAGGCGGTATAGGCTCATGCGGACGGGAACTGTGTTGCACCACCCATATCACCAATTTTGTTTCGGTAACAACAACCCACGCAAAATACCAGGAGCTTTCGCTTAACCCCCAGAAACTTGCCGGCCAATGCAGTAAGCTTAAATGCTGTCTTAACTTTGAACTCGATTGCTATGTGGATGCTCAGAAGTCCTTCCCTTCAAAAGATGTTCCTCTCGAAGCCCTCGACTGCACAGCCTGGTTCTTTAAAATGGAGGTCCACAAGGGCATCTACTGGTACTCTACCGATCAGAACTCAACAGCCAATCTGGTTGCCATGCCGGTGCAGAGAGTTAAGGAGATAATTGCCATAAACCGCAAAGGCAAAAAAGTCGACAGGCTCAAGCTGATTGATGCAGCCGGCGAAATCGCCCCTGTATCGCAGGATCTTTTAAAAAACAACAGCCTCACAAGGTTCGACCCCCCGGAAAAGAAAAATCTGCCCCAGAGAAATCAGAACAGAAGAAAAACCAGGAAATTCAATGACAATAAGAATAAATAGATACATATTTGTTATTCTGGCTCCGTTCCTGATCCTGCTCTCATCATGCAACAGCAATGTGGTGTTTTCGGATACCCATGCGATGGCGGAAAACACCTGGAAACTGATGGATATCAGCTCTTTCAAAGCTGAGGTCGATGACACTCTGACTAGTAACAATATATATTTTACCT
Source organism: uncultured Bacteroidota bacterium (assembly GCA_903844815.1). Taxonomy (GTDB): domain Bacteria; phylum Bacteroidota; class Bacteroidia; order Bacteroidales; family VadinHA17; genus LD21. The sequence goes on from CAIMVD010000161.1 coordinate 23,673, forward strand.
TAAGGTCATCTTCATCATATCCTTTCCACAATATCTGGCTTTTTGTAACCACAATCGCTCCCGGCGGAAAAAGTGTCACCGACACACTTCAGTTCAACCTCGCTGACGAAAAAGGCAGGAGTTACGGGAGGGGATTCGGCGACATTCACGAACTGGATCTTCCCTATAAATCAAACGTCTATTTTCCGGCAAAAGGAATATACCAGTTCCGTGTCCAGCACGGCATGAGGATTGAAGACCTCAATGGTGTTTATGATTTCGGACTTAGAATAGAAAAGATCCCAATTATTAAGCCGGGGAATGGGAAAAAATAAACTTGCCAGGTGGAACGAACTGGCTTCATTCGAAAAGGTTATTCAGCCCGAAACCGGAGATGTTGCTACAAATGACCATTCAATCAAGGGCAGATGGAACATTGAAATGTTCAGGAATGATAATCCTGTCATTCTTGAACTTGGATGCGGAAAAGGCGAATACACAACAGGACTCGCATCAAGATTCCCGGAAAAAAACTTCATCGGCATCGATATAAAGGGTGCAAGAATGTGGCGTGGAGCAAAAACCGCAACAGACCAGAAACTCCCAAATGTTGCTTTCCTGCGCACAAGAATCGAGTTTATTGGTTCGTTTTTTTCCGAAAATGAGGTCGGTGAGATCTGGGTAACATTCCCCGATCCGCACCCCGGAGGAAGAAACGCAAATAAACGGCTTACCTCGCCCCGTTTCCTTAACAGCTACCGCAAATTCCTGAAAAACAATGGTCCTGTTCACCTGAAAACTGATAATACCGAGCTCTATGAATATACAAGCTCTCTTGTGAAATCAAATGAGCTTGAAATGATTTACTCAACAAATGACCTCTATTCAATCGACTTTGGTTCTGAATCTCATACAGATACCGGCAGGGAATCCTTACATCAGACAATAGGCGACAGATCATCAGTGAACGGCATCCTGTCGATAAAGACCCATTACGAAAAGCTGTTCCTGGCTAAAGACATGAAAATCAATTATCTCTCATTCAGGCTCCCCAAAGAAAAGAATATAAATGACCCGTTACGGAAAGAAAACAGCTGACAACGATTTTTTTTCCATGGTCTATGAAGTTACAAAGCTAATCCCCTATGGGAGAGTAACATCATACGGAGCCATTGCCCGGTATCTTGGCTCCGGAAGGTCGGCGCGAATGGTAGGATGGGCCCTGAATGCCTGCCATAATATGCCAGACCCTGTCCCGGCCCACAGAGTTGTCAACCGCCACGGACTGCTTACAGGCAAACACCATTTCGGAAACTCCACAACCATGGAACAGCTCCTTATTAACGAGGGTATCATAATCGAGGACGATGCAATCCTTAACTTCAAAGAAAAATTCTGGGACCCTTTCTCAGAACTTGGTTAGAAATTTTGAAGTCTGATATTAAATTTCTAAAATTGTACCTTGTTTAGAATTAATTTAAATAAAAATAATTTGCAAATATTCTAAAAGACCATCGCCGAAATGACCGTTTTTACCCCCCAACCCCCCAAGGGGGGCTTAATAAAATACAGTATTTCAATATAGTCCCTTGGGGTGATTAAATTGGTTTAGTGAAAAGTAAGCCTTTTTCAGCTGATCATGGTCATGGACAGAACTTATTACCCGAATAGTTGTTAATAAGTCAGACTAAAAGCCACCCTTGGGGGGTTGGGGGGTAAAGCCCGGTTGATGGTAAAAGCCGGGAGAAGTGTAAATCCTGAGGATAGAAGCAAAATAAATTTTTAACAAACTGTAATTCAGTAATTTATAAAATATACGATACACAAATAGATATGTTCTCAGAAAAAGATATTTTAAAAGCCCTCTCAAAAGTGATTCATCCTGCCTCAGGCACCGACATCGTAACTCTTGGAATGGTAAAGGAAATTGTATCGGGAGATGATGGAATTTCTCTTGTACTAACACCAGAGAAGTCGAATGATCCATTTATTTCATCGGTAAAGAGCACCATAGTAAAAACAATAAAAGAGATTCTGGGCCCCGATGCTGCAATTGCAGATATAAAGATTGAGCCAAAAGTAATAGTGGGAAAGCAGCATGAAAAGAAACGTGAGGTCCTTCCGGAAGTTAAGAATATTATTGCCGTCTCTTCAGGAAAAGGAGGAGTTGGAAAGACCACCATCGCAGTCAATCTTGCAATAGCACTTGCCAGGCAGGGATTCAGTGTAGGACTGCTCGACGCCGATGTATTCGGCCCATCAGTACCAAAGATGTTCCATGCCGAAGATTACAGGCCTGAGATCCGGCAGGAAAACAATGCCGACATAATTGTACCTATGACCAAACACGGGGTGAAGGTCCTTTCTACAGGATTTTTTGTCGACCCTTCCGATGCCGTTATATGGCGCGGCCCAATGGCTTCGAGCTTCCTTAAACAGCTTATAATGCAGGGCGATTGGGGAGCTCTTGATTTTCTTCTGGTGGATCTCCCTCCCGGAACCAGCGATATTCACCTTACCCTCGTACAGGAAGTTCCTGTTACAGGTGCAATAGTCGTAACAACACCACAGGAAGTGGCTGTTGCCGATGCAATTAAAGGCATTTCAATGTTCAGGAGTGAAAAAATCGATGTCCCGGTGCTCGGACTCGTTGAAAATATGTCGTGGTTTACTCCAGCCGAGCTTCCCCTCAACAAGTACTATATTTTCGGAAAAGAGGGAGGCAAAAACTTATCTGAAAAAATGAACGTACCCTTGCTCGGTCAGATTCCTCTGGTGCAGAGCATCAGGGAAGGAAGCGACAACGGCGAGCCTGTGGCCCTTAACGATTCTATAACGGGCAATGCCTTTATGGAACTCGCATCAGCGGTTGTTGAGCGGACGGAACAAAGAAACAGGGACCAACGGCCAACACTGAAACTTGAAATAACAAAATAATAATTATAGAGTATGTCAGACAACAGCACGATTAAAGAGCGCGTCAGAAAAGCCCTTGAAAGAGTAAGGCCTTATCTCCAGTCCGACGGAGGCGATATTGACCTGATTGATGTAACTGAAGATATGACAGTTAAGGTAAAGCTAAAAGGTGCCTGCCACGGATGTCCCTACAGCATGCAGACATTAAAGGCAGGAGTTGAACAGGCTATCATGAAAGAAGTTCCGGAAATAAAAAGAGTTATTTCGGCCTGATAATTTGCTTAAGCGTAAAATTGTATACCTTTGAAATACTATAAACAGGCACGATCAGTTATAGTATTTAAAAGACAATTATTGTTCCACAATAGAGCGTTATATAGATTTCTGGCATTTTCAGGACTGTGCCTGATTTTGGCCGCCTGTTCGGTTGAAAAGAACACCGGTACATCGAGGTTTTTTAATAATCTTACCGCCAGGTTTAATATTTATTTCAATGCCCACGAAAGCTTCAAATCGGGAATTACCCGTATAAACAGTGGCTACAAGGATGATTATGCCGTAATCCTCAGGGTATTTGAATCAAGCGACCCCTCCACGGTTTCAATGTGCTCTTCAGATATGGAAAAGGCCATCCAGAAGGCTTCAAAACTGATCACCCTGAAATCAATAACGGCAAAGCCCGTAGTAAAGGACCCTTCAAAAATTTCCGAAGCCGATAAGGAGTTTATTAACCGTAAGGAGTATAATGACTGGATCGATGACAGTTATCTTCTTGTCGGAAAAGCAAGGGTATATAAACATGAATATGATGAGGCTGCCTCAGTGTTCGACTACTGCATTGCTGAAGCCAATGACCCGCTCATTAAGACAGAAGCTTCTATATGGAGCGCCAGGGTAAACAGTGAGACAGGAAACTTTACCGAAGCATTAAGAATCCTGTCTGAAATGGATCTCTCCTCAGGGTTCCCGTCGTCAATAACATCTCTTTACTATTCCACCCTTGCAGATATCTACATAAAACAAAAGAGATTTGCCGAAGCTATTGAACCGCTAACCAAATCAGTCGAACTTGTAAGCGGTAAAAGACCGAAATACAGGCTCACCTACCTGCTTGCCCAGCTGTATGAACAGACTGGCGACGGAGCAAATGCTACCTCATCATACAGGGCTGTAGTAAAACTGAATCCTCCATACGACGTTGAATTTAATGCCAGGATTAACATAGCCGGGGTTTTTGATCTCAGTTCTGGAAATTCAACTGAGATAAAGAGGGAACTTGAAAAAATGCTTCGCGACAGCAAAAACAAGGATTTCAAGGATCAGATCTATTTCGCATTAGGCAATATACTCATGAAGGAAGGCAAGGAAGATGAAGCTATATGGTATTTCAGCCACTCAGCCGCTTCCAATTCGGGTAACCAGAGCCAGAAAGGAAGATCCTACCTGGCCCTGGCAAGCCATTTCTACGATAAGCCGGATTATATGAAGGCCGGCAAATACTACGACAGCGCAGTATTTTTCATCGATCAGAAAAACCCTGATTACCTGGTTATAAAGGAAAGGTCGCAAAGCCTGAATCAGCTGGTATCGCAGTTAACAATCATTCAGGCAGAAGACAGCCTCCAGAAGGTAGCTGCAATGACTGAAAATGAAAGGACCTCCTACATTGAATCAATCATTGCAAAGGTTTTAAAAGACGAAAGCGAAGGAAAGTTATCGGAATATGCTGACAGAAGCAACATGGGACAATTCTATGAAAACGAGAGGCGGTTCCAGGGAAACATCCAGCAGGAAGGCAAATGGTATTTTTACAACCAGTCGGCACTTACCTTCGGACGAACCGAATTTAAAAGAAGATGGGGCGCCAGGAAGCTTGAAGACAACTGGAGAAGGTCGAACAAGGCTAAGATAAACCTCGCTCAGATCACTCCGGGGACCGATGAAACAGCAAAGAAAGCGGTCGATACAACCGCTGCTGAAAACGATTACAAAAAGCCGGAGTTCTACCTGAAAAATCTTCCGCTTTCTGATTCTCTCCTGAAAGTCTCGAATGACAGGATAGCTATAGCATACCTCAACGCTGGCAAGGCATTTGATGAGAACATAAACGACCAGGACCAGGCTTCAGCAACGTACGAGACCCTTATAAAAAGGTTCCCCGGGAGCGATCTTGTTCCTGAAGCCCTCTATAGCCTTTACCGGATCAACAAGGATAAAAACAATGCCCGATCGGAAGCCGCCAGGCAACGGCTGCTTGAAAAATTCCCGGAAAGCGAATTTGCCAGGATTCTCTCCGATCCTACATACTATGAGAAAAAAATGGCTAACCTCAAGATGGCTGAAAATCTCTACCAGAATGCCTACAATTCCTATACGGCAGAAAAATTCAACGTTGCCATTGCGCTCTGCGACGAAGGCCTGAAGAAATACCCCCAGGATGATCTCCTGCCTAAATTCCAGCTTCTTCGTGCCTATTCGGTTGCTAAAATCAGCGATGAAAAAGGTTTCAGGGAAGAACTGAATAAGGTTGTTAAAACCTGGCCCGCCACCCCTGAAGGGAAGAAAGCCGCAGAGGTCCTTGCATTCCTTAACCAGAAAACCCCGGAACTGAAGGTTGAAGAGGAGAAGATTATTGCCGCTGAAATTTATCTGGCCGACAAAAAATCAAATCATGTTTTTGTGCTCGTCATCCCCGACGCTGCATTTAACATTAACCTGGCAACATTTGATGTAATAAGCTACAATATAGATAACTACACAAATAAAAACTACAGAACCGAAGGGATCCTTGTAGACAATAAATACATTATGATTACTGTTTCGGGCTTTCCCGACTATTCCCAGGCAGAAGCATACTTCAAGGGTTTCGTTACAGAAAAGGTTGTCAGGAATTCCACCCCTGCCATGATGAAATTCTTAATAAACGATACTAACCTTAAAGCCCTCTCCAAAGATAAAAACCCTGGACGGTATGAGCTTTTCTTCAAGGATAATTACTTAAAATGAGAAAAATAAATATTCTCTGGACCGATGATGAGATTGAGGCCCTCACACCGCATATACTGTTTCTCGAAGAGAAAGGCTATGAGATTGATACCTGCTCAAACGGCAACGATACAATCGACCTCGTAAGGCAGAAGGGATATGATCTGATTTTCCTCGATGAAAATATGCCGGGGCTCACAGGTATTGAAACACTCCGTCTTATAAGGGAGGTACGTACCGATATCCCTGTTGTAATGGTGACCAAGAGCGAAGAGGAAGATCTGATGGAATCTGCCATCGGCTCCGAAATAGCCGATTACCTTATTAAACCCGTCAAGCCCAAGCAGATCCTCCTTGCAATAAAAAAGATCCTCGATCAGCGCAGACTGGTAACCGAAACAACAACTACCGGGTACAGACAGGAATTCAGCCGGATCACTGAGATGATATCGCAGGCATCAACGTTCTCCGACTGGGCCGACCTATACAGGAAAATTGTTTTCTGGGAGACCGAACTCGAGAAGTCAACCGATCCGGCAATGTCGCAGATACTGAAAATGCAGGAAAATGAAGCCAATAATGCATTTTCGAGGTTTATAATAAATAATTATCCGGGCTGGATGATCAGGGATAATCTGGACAAACCCATCCTTTCTCCCTCTCTTTTCTCCAAAAAAATATTTCCCCTCGTTCAGGAAAAGAAGCCGCTTTTCTTTATTCTGATCGATAATATGCGGTTCGACCAATGGAAAACAATTTCTGCCGAACTGTCGGGACTATACAGGATAATTGAAGAAGATATCTATTTCAGCATCCTGCCGACTGCAACCCAGTTCAGCCGGAATGCTGTCTTTGCCGGCCTGATGCCCTCAGAGATTGCAGAAACAATGCCATCGCTCTGGGTGAATGAAGAGGAAGAGGAAGGTAAGAATAATTTTGAGGAAGAGCTCTTCAGGAATCAGCTGAGTCGTGAAGGGTTGAAGTATAAATGGTCGTACCATAAGATCAGCAATACCCAGCAGGGTAAAAAGGTAAATGAAAAAGTCAGGCAGCTGCTTGAAAACGACATTAATATCCTTGTCTTCAATTTTGTCGACATGCTATCGCATGCCAGGACTGAAGTTGGTGTCATCCGCGACCTTGCCGGGGAAGAACCGGCATACAGGAGTCTGACCCGATCGTGGTTTCTTCATTCAACCCTTTTTGATCTTCTTAAAACCCTCGCTACCCACCAGGTGAGGGTTGTCTTTAGTACCGACCACGGTACTATCAGGGTGCAAAACCCCATAAAAATAACCGGCGACAGGCAGACTTCCGCCAACCTGAGGTACAAAATGGGACGAAATCTCGATTATGACCCCCGAAAGGTGTTTGAACTGAAAAATCCCGAGAAGGCCATGCTCCCTAAAATGAACATCAGTTCAAGATATATCTTTGCGCTTAACAAAGACTACCTGGTGTACCAGAATAACTTTAACCATTTCGCATCATATTATAAAGACACCTTCCAGCATGGCGGAATATCGATGCAGGAGATAATGCTTCCTTTTGCATGCCTCGATCCAGTTTAAGATAAGCTCACCCGGATGAAAATATTAATAAAGGATAAGAAACATTTGACCGCGGCTGCCAGACAACTGCTTAATCTTGCCGGGGAAAAAAAGATATTTGCATTTTACGGCTCCATGGGCGCGGGAAAGACCACCCTGATCAAAACTGTATGCAAGCTTCTCGATGCCACTGATAGTGTCACAAGTCCCACTTTCACCCTGGTTAATGAATACAGGACTTCATCGGGCGATTCTCTTTTCCATATTGATTTCTACCGGATAAATAAACAGGAGGAGGTATACGACTTTGGCATAGAAGAGTACCTCTCAGGCGAATCTTATTGTTTTATGGAATGGCCCGAACTCATCGAGGAGATTCTTCCTCCCGAAACGCTTAAAATCAGAATAACTGTCGGGGAAAACGAAGAACGGATACTTGAATTGTTATAACTTATCGTATTTTGCACTGTACCTCAATTTATTTACCTTTGGAAAAATAATAATGCTCTAACAATGAATGAGAAAGGAAACAGCGGCAAAGTCAGCTTTGGAAACAGCGCTCTCATGCCAAAGGAAGAGCTGCTCGAGAAAACCGTCAGGAACAGGAGGATTTCGATAGGCATCCCCAGCGATAATAAGGTAAACGAGAAAAGAGTGGCTCTGACCCCCGAAGCTGTTAACCTCCTTGTGGAGAGTGACAACGAAGTTTATGTCCAGAAAGGTGCCGGACTTGGGGCAAACTATACCGACAAAGACTACAGCGAAAACGGGGCTATTATCACCGATTCACTTGCAAGGGTATATAGTGCTGATGCCGTTATTAAGGTTGCTCCTTTTTCTGAGAACGAAGCCGAATACCTGAAGGGAAACCAGGTGGTTTTCTCCTACCTTAACATACTTAAGCTCAAAGAAGAAACCCTTGAAAAGCTTAGCAGAAAGAAGGTGACGGCAATTGCGTTTGAAAAGATCCGCGACAACAACGGCGTTATGCCGGTTGTTGAATCGATGAGCGAGATCTGTGGCATAACTTCCATTCTTGTTGCTTCGGAATATCTGAGCAATATGCATGGCGGGAAAGGAGTTATGCTTGGCGGGATCACCGGGGTTACCCCAACCGAGGTCGTTATTCTGGGTGCAAACACTGCGGGGGAATCAGCTGCCAGGGCAGCAATCGGGCTTGGATCGACAGTCAGAATTTTCGACGGTTCCCTGCATGCCCTGAGAAGATTCCAGAACCTTCTCGGACAGCGGCTTCAGACCTCAGTATACCATCCCCAGGTACTGAAAAAAGCGCTCAAATCGGCCGATGTTCTGATAGGAGCCATCGAACTTGAGGACCTCAGGCCCTGGTATTATATCACCGAGGATATGATAAGAACGATGAAAAAAGGTTCGGTTGTAATAGACCTCAGTATCGACCGCGGAGGATGCATCGAGACTACGGAATGCCGCGAACTGCTTGACCCGGTTTATGAAAAGCACGGAGTAATACATTTTTCAGCATGGAATCTTCCCTCGCGCGTGGGAAGGACGGCCTCGATAGCCCTGAGCAATATTTTCACCCCCCTGCTCCAAAGCATGGCCGATGCCGGAGGAATAACCCAGCTTCTTAAGTACGACCGCGGTGTCAGGAACGGGGCTTACCTTTACAACGGACTTCTCACAAATGAGACCTTAGGCCAGAAATTCGGCATAAACCACAGAGACCTCGACCTTCTCATTACCGCATTCTGATTTTCAGATATAAGTAAGAGTGGCTTTCTTTCCTTCAACAGTTACTCTTGCCTGCCTTCCTGAATAGAAGGCCCTGTTGTCGGGTATGTGCCCGGCAGGAAAATCGAAGAACACCGGGTAGTCATACTTACTTACAATATCACAGATAGTCTCTTCAATACTTCTGCCCCAGGCTACCTTTGCCTCGCCGATATCATTCATTCCCCCCACTATCAGAGCAGCCAATCCATCAAGTTTGCCGGCCAGCCTGAGCGAAACCATCATCCTGTCGATATGGTAATAATACTCACCGATATCCTCTACAAACAGGATCTTTCCCCTTGTCGAAACGCCGGCCGGGGTCCCGCTGAGGCTGTACAGGATTGAAAGGTTGCCTCCGGTAACTTCCCCTTCTGCATTACCCGGTCGTAAAAAAGTACTTTCCCATTCGTATGCCATGGGCTCGCCGAATAAACACCTTTTTAATGAGCCGAGAGTGTCAGGGCTCTTTTCGTCATTGCTGAAGTTGAGCGGCATCTCGCCATGAATGGACTCGATTCCGCAAATTTCGTTAAGCCACATGTGCAGGACTGTAATGTCACTGAATCCTATATACCATTTTGGTTTCTTCGCAAGAGGAGAAAAATCAATATTATGGATTATCCTCGAAAAACCATATCCTCCCCTGGAACAAAAAACGGCTCTGACTGAAGGGTCACTGGTCATTTCCTGGAAATCGGAAAGACGCTCACTGTCGCTGCCCGCAAAAGGGCCAAGGCGATTAAGCGCATTTCGTCCAACCCTGACCCTTAACCCCCATTGTTCAAGCAATATAATGGCATCGTTTATTTTTTGTTCTTCCAGGCAGAACGCAGGAGAAACTATGGCCACCTCATCGCCGGGTTTAAGGTATTCCGGCCTGATTTTAATTCCAGACATAATTTTTTGAATAATTGTAAAAATAACCCATTGGTCTGCTTATAACAAGTAGAAAAGGAAGAATTAAAATTTATTATCTTTGTGGCCTTAAAAAAATATTAACACCTCATTATCAGAATCATGAATAACATCAAAAGATACCTGGTTACTTCAGCCCTGCCATATGCAAACGGACCTATTCATATTGGCCACCTTGCAGGGGTCTACGTTCCTTCCGATATTTACACCAGATACCTTAGAATGAAGGGATTGGACGTAATTTCTGTATGCGGGTCCGATGAGCATGGCGTCCCAATTACGCTTAAAGCAAGGAAGGAAGGGGTTACTCCGCAGGAGATTGTTGACAGATACCATGAACTGAACAAGAAAGCTTTCGCCGATTTTGGAATTGCCTTCGACATATATTCACGAACATCCGGCAAAGTCCATTATGAAACTGCTTCCGAATTTTTCAGAAAGCTTTACGATGATGGTGAGTTTACAGAAAAAACCTCGGAACAGTATTACGATGAAGAAGCAGGATGTTTCCTTGCCGACAGGTATATAATGGGAACCTGCCCTCATTGCGGCAATGAGAATGCCTATGGCGACCAGTGCGAGAAATGCGGTACTTCGCTCAGTCCTAATGACCTTATCAATCCTCACTCAACGGTAAGCGGAAGCAAACCGGTGCTTCGCGAAACGCTTCACTGGTATCTGCCTCTCGACAAATATGAACCCTGGCTTAAAAAATGGATCCTCGAAGATCATAAGGAATGGAAGGCAAATGTTTATGGCCAGTGCAAATCATGGCTCGATCAGGGCCTTCATCCACGTGCGGTAAGCCGCGACCTCGACTGGGGCGTGCCCGTTCCCGTTGAAGGCGCCAATGGAAAGGTGCTTTATGTCTGGTTCGACGCTCCCATCGGATATATTTCGGCTACCAAGGAACTTACCCCCGACTGGGAAAAATACTGGAAAGATGAAGAGACAAAGATGGTTCACTTTATCGGAAAGGATAACATTGTTTTCCACTGCATCATTTTTCCTTCAATGCTGAAAGCGGAGGGAAGTTTCATTCTGCCTGAGAATGTTCCGGCAAATGAATTTCTCAACCTCGAGAATGATAAGATCTCCACGTCGCGCAACTGGGCTGTCTGGCTTCACGAATACCTTGAAGATTTTCCCGGAAAGCAGGACGTACTCAGATATGCCCTTTGCGCAAGCGCTCCCGAAACAAAAGACAATGACTTTACCTGGAAGGATTTCCAGGCCCGCAACAACAATGAACTGGTTGCAATTCTCGGCAATTTCGTAAATCGTACCCTCATCTTAACAGGCAATTATTACGAAGGAAAAATACCTGAGCCCGGAACAACGACTCCGGGCGATGATGCGGTACTTAAAGAGATTGGAAAGATTAAGGATAATGTCGAAACATCACTCGAGTCATACAGGTTCCGCGAAGCCCTGAAGGAGGCAATGAACCTCGCAAGGCTGGGGAATAAGTATCTTGCCGATGAGGAACCGTGGAAGGTTGTAAAAACCGATCCTGAAAGGGTCAAAACAATAATGAACGTTGCACTTCAGATAACCGCTAACCTAACAATCATTTGTGAGCCCTTCCTCCCCTTCTCAATGGAAAAGCTGCGCGGCTGGATAAATATTAATGAACTCGACTGGAACAAAGCGGGCAGTACCGTTCTGTTGCCGGCAGGCCATGTAATCAACAAGCCCGGTCTGCTTTTTGAAAAGATTGAAGACGAGGAAATTACCCGTCAAACGGAGAAACTTCTGGCAACAAAAAAGGCAAATGATACAGCCGGCTCAAAGGCAACTCCCTCTAAAGATCCCATCACCTTCGATGACTTTTCGAAAATTGATATCAGGACTGCTACAATACTCGAGGCTGAAAAAGTTCCGAAAACAACCAAGCTGCTTAAACTTAAAATAGACACAGGAATTGATGTCCGTACAATAGTATCTGGTATTGCAGAGTACTATGAGCCGGCAGATATTATTGGACGGCAGATATCGATAGTTGCAAATCTCGAACCTCGCAAGATCAAGGGAATTGACTCTCAGGGAATGATTCTGATGGCCGAAGACAGGGATGGAAAACTGGTTATGGTTACCCCTGCACAGAATGTGGGCAACGGAAGCATGATAAAATAAAACCTATTTCTTTTCCGATACCCAGGTTCCCGGAAACATCCCCGAAATACTGTCTTTCTTATTAAGGGCAGTATTCATGTCGCTGCACGCCATTGCGCATACCCTGAAATAGCCGTTTGGCATGGTTAAAATCTCAGGCTGAAATCCTTCTTCCTTCAGCATCCTGACCTGCAATGCGGCATTTTCCTCCGACTTAAAGCTGCCGGTGATCAGATAAAAGCTGGTCACTGGTTTTGAAGGCTCAGCATAAGCAGGTTTTTCAGGCTCTTTGTTAACAGGTTCTGCAGGAACAACGGTTTCTGCCCTGGCTTCAACAGATACTACGGGAATATCGCTTTTCAGGGTTTCATCGAGGACCTTCCTGTTGTTTTCAAACTCCTCTGTTACAAGGGGATTCATTGTTGAAGTGCTAAGCCTTGTCTTGAACAGGTCGGTTTTAAGCGGAACTGCCACTAATACCGACAATAGTGGTACAATAACAGCAGCGCGCCAAAGTATTTTTCTGAGTGAAACCTGTCTTGCACTTGGGAAGGCTTCTGTCTTCATAATCCTTTTCCTTACATTGTATCCTTCAGCAGGAATGCAATGGAATGAATCCAAACCATATGATCCCAGATAATAATTGGCGTTTCTGTCAGGTTCAAACTGCAGGTTTCCTTCATGGTCGTGGAAAAAAACGCCTATTTTGTCAAAAACGACCTTATCGCCTCTTTCAATCTTCCGGCGTACATTGTCAACATACTCCCCGGTCAGTTCCCTAGCATCACGGTAGTTAACTTTGAGCGATTCCGAGATCTTTCCGATAAGCAAGCCGTCATTGTGAGAAAGGTTCCTGTTAAAGGATATCTGCCTGACAGGAGGATAAAATGTATCTGCTGTCTTATCTATTCTGGCCGGTGCATAGTTTCCTATGAAGCCGCCAAAACCCGGAACAATGACACAATCGTGCCCAAATAATAGTTCCCGGATGAAAGGAGTTATGTCCACTTTGTATTCGTGTTTAATGTTTACAAATTTAAGAAAATTTTCTGCCTGAACCATGGGGTTTATTTTAAATTATAGCTTTTACTTTCTTATTTCCTGCAAGTCCTAACAAACAGCCAGTTAAATATGAACCTCTGAAATAGCCGCTTTAAGGAGTGTTGAAAAAAATCTAACTAAAAATATTATATTTGCTGCTCTTAAAATTCCGACTCATATGAGAGATATACAGATGGTTGATCTGAAGACACAATACCTGAGGTTACGCCACGAAATAGATCCGGCTATCGCTTCAGTAATGGAATCTTCTGCTTTCATAAAGGGCCCTGATGTAAGGCATTTTGAGGAAGAGCTTCAGGATTACATGGGTGTAAAACATGTAGTTACCTGTGCCAACGGCACCGATGCCCTTCAGCTTGCGCTGATGGCTCTGGGTCTGAAACCCGGTGATGAGGTCATAACTACAAATTTCACATTCATTGCAACTGTGGAAGTTGTTGCCCTCCTCGGCCTCAAACTTGTAATAGTTGAACCCGAACCGGATAGCTTTAATATTTCTGTCGATGCCGTCCGGAATGCAATCACTCCAATGACCAGGGCAATAGTACCTGTTCATCTCTTCGGCCAGTGTGCCGATATGGAAAGCATAATGGAGCTTTCGGCAAAGCATAACCTTTTCGTCATCGAGGATGCCGCTCAGGCAACTGGTGCAGATTATATTTTCAGCGACGGTTCCAGAAAGAAGGCCGGAACCATAGGCCATATTGGAACCACCTCATTCTTCCCTTCAAAAAACCTTGGATGCTATGGCGACGGCGGAGCTCTTTATACAAACGATGATGAAATTGCCCGGAAACTGAGAAGCATCTCGAATCATGGGATGAAAGTCAGGTACCATCATGATGATATCGGAATAAACTCAAGGCTCGATACAATTCAGGCAGCAATTCTAAGGATCAAACTCCGGCACCTTGATCAGTTCAATTACTCAAGGATAGATGTTGCCAACCGTTACGATGAAGCCTTCGCCGGATGCACAGGCTTATCATTTCCCGGGAGAGTATCCTCTTCAACTCATATTTTCCACCAATACACCCTTAAGGTAAAAAACGGAAAGAGGGATCAGCTTAAAAAACACCTGGAATCAAAGAACATTCCTGCAATGATATATTATCCCGGGCCGCTTCATATACAGGAAGCCTACAAATATCTGGGATATGCTGAAGATGCTTTCCCTGTTACCTCGGCCCTCTGTAATGAGGTCCTATCACTCCCGATTCATCCTGACATGGAGGAAGATCAGCTGGAATTTATAATTCAGAACGTATTGGATTTTTTTAAAATTTAAGATGGAGAACGGATATTTTGCCCATCCGACAGCAGTTGTTGACGAGGGCTGCACAATCGGAAATGGAACTAAGATCTGGCATTTCAGCCATATAATGAAAGACTGTGAGATAGGCGACAACTGTAATATAGGCCAGAATGTCGTAATCTCTACAGGTGTAAGACTCGGGAATAACGTGAAGGTCCAGAACAATGTCTCGATCTATACCGGGGTCATCTGTGAGGATGATGTGTTCCTCGGCCCATCGATGGTCTTTACAAACGTAATCAATCCCCGTAGCGCAGTAGTAAGGCGCGACAGTTATATGACTACCGTTGTCGGAAAGGGAGCCACAATCGGGGCTAATGCCACTATCGTCTGCGGTCACAATATCGGTCCCTATGCTTTCATCGGGGCAGGCGCCGTTGTTACAAAGGAGGTAAAGCCCTATTCGCTGGTTATTGGTAACCCGGCCCGGCATACAGGCTGGATGAGCGAATACGGTCACAAGCTCGTGTTCGACGGCAACGGACTTTCAACATGTCCTGAAAGCGGAGAGAGATATAAACTCGAGAACGGCATGGTTTCCAGAATAATTTTGTAGTTTTATATTATATATGTTTTTAATGAATACAGGTAGTCCTAAAAATTTCGGAATGATAGGCGTTGCAGGATATATTGCTGTAAGGCATCTCCACGCTATAAAGGAGACAGGAAATAACCTGCTTGCAAGTCTTGATAAATTCGATAGTGTCGGACGTATCGACAGCTATTTTCCCGAGAGCGACTTCTTTGTTGAATTTGAACGTTTCGACAGGCATTTTGACAAACTGAAAAGAACCGGAACCCGGATAGATTATGTAAGCATATGTTCGCCCAACTATCTTCATGATTCTCATATAAGGTTTGCCCTCCGTCACCAGGCCGATGCGATATGCGAAAAACCTATTGTCCTTAACCCCTGGAACGTAGAGGCATTGCAGCAAATCGAAAAAGAGACGGGAAGGAGAATTTATACAGTTCTTCAGCTCCGTCTTCATCCCAAAATAATTGAATTGCGCGAAAGAATTAAGAACGGTCCGAAAGACAAAATTTACGACATCGACCTGACTTACATCACAAGCCGTGGCAACTGGTATTATATCTCATGGAAAGGCGACATCCAGAAATCGGGAGGCATTGCTACAAATATCGGAATTCATTTCTTCGATATGCTGGGATGGATCTTCGGCGAATCGAAAAAAAGCATAGTACACGTGAGCGAACACAACAAAACAGCAGGTTTCCTTGAACTTGAAAATGCCCGGGTAAGGTGGTTCCTTAGCCTCGACTGCAATGATATACCAACCGACCTGCTGAAAGCCGGAAAAAGAACATACCGGTCTATTACAGTTGATGGTGAAGAATTAGAGTTTAGCGAAGGATTTACCGAACTTCATACCGACTCTTACAGGGATATACTTGCCGGACGAGGTTTCGGACTTAAAGATGCCTTCCAGTCGGTCGAAACTGCATATACGCTCAGAAATTCAAAACCTGTAGGACTCCAGGGAGATTATCATCCATTATTAAAAACGATATAACATGTATAACAAGCTGATCAACAAGGAGACAAAATTGTCTCTCATCGGGCTCGGATATGTCGGCCTGCCAATTGCGCTGGAATTCGCAAAACAGATTAAAGTAATAGGCTTCGACATCAAGCCCGAACGAGTCGAACTTATGAGGAATGGAATCGATCCCAGCAATGAACTTACCTCAGAGGCTTTCGGGAACTCCGATATCCTCTTTACAAGCGACCCTGCTGATCTGAAAGAGGCTTCATTCCATATAATCGCAGTACCTACTCCTACAAATATTCATAACCTTCCCGACCTTACTCCCGTACTGAAAGCATCAGAAACTGTTGGAAAAGTACTCAAAAAAGGCGATTATGTCGTTTATGAATCAACCGTTTACCCGGGATGTACCGAAGATGACTGTATCCCTGTCCTCGAAAGATTTTCCGACCTGAAATGCGGTGTTGACTTCAAGGTAGGATTTTCTCCCGAAAGGATAAACCCGGGCGACACAAACCATACCCTTACAAAGATCGTTAAGGTTACAAGCGGATGCGATGCCGAAGCAGCTGAAAATATTGCCAAAGTATATGAAATGATAATCAAGGCTGGCGTGCACAGGGCAAGCTCAATAAAAGTTGCGGAAGCAGCAAAGATCATTGAGAATACTCAGCGCGACATCAACATCGCATTTATGAATGAGCTCTCTATTATATTCAACCGTCTGGGAATAAACACCTTCGAAGTACTTGAAGCTGCCGGTACCAAATGGAACTTCCTGAAGTTCTTCCCGGGACTTGTAGGAGGCCATTGCATTGGCGTTGATCCGTATTATCTTTCCTTCAAGGCCAAAGCCCTCGGTTACCATCCCCAGATGATCGATTCCGGAAGATTCGTAAACGATAGCATGGGAAGGTATATTGGTAAGCAGACCGTCAAGAAGATAGTAGCTGCTGACAAGAACCTCAAAGGTTCCCGGGTACTTGTGATGGGAATAACTTTTAAGGAAGATGTCACTGATATACGTAACTCAAAAGTTGTTGATATTATAGCCGAACTTGAAGATTTCGGCATAAGTATTGACGTTGTTGATCCTGGTGCCGGGAAGCATGAAGTAAAGGAAGAGTATAAAATTGAGATGAAAGATCAGCCCACAGGCAAATACGATGCTATAATAGTTGCCGTAAGCCACAGGGAGTACCTGAACCTTGACGAATCCTTCTTTGATTCCCTTCTGAACAAGGATGGCCTTGTCGTAGACGTCAAGGGAATTCTGAGAGGGAAAATTAAAAATCATAATTACTGGAGCCTCTAGATGAAGAAAAAAATATTGGTAACAGGAGGAACCGGTTATATAGGTTCCCATACCGCCGTCGAACTGATCGGGGATGGTTTCGAAGTTGTGATTATCGACAACCTGCATAATTCCGAAGCTGATGTTGTAGACAGAATTCACCAGATAACCGGTGTAAAGCCTCACCTTGAAATTTTTGATATTTGCAATAAGGAGAGTCTCGACAGTTTTTTCACTGCCAACAAAGATATTTCGGCCGTAATTCATTTTGCAGCCTATAAAGCTGTTGGAGAATCAGTCAGAAAACCCCTGGAATATTATCAAAACAACCTTGGCTCACTTATAAACCTTCTTGGGGCCATGAAGGAGGCCGGCATTCCGGGACTTGTATTTTCATCATCCTGCACCGTTTATGGCCAGCCCGAAGAACTTCCTGTAAATGAACAATCTCCGCTGCAGCCTGCGGAATCGCCTTACGGGAACACGAAACAGATAGGGGAACAGATAATCAGGGATACAACGCGTGCAGTCAGTACCATTAAGGCAATAGCCCTTAGATATTTTAATCCCATTGGCGCACATCCTTCCGCCCTGATAGGCGAATTGCCCAGGGGTGTTCCGGAAAACCTGGTTCCTTATATCACCCAGACAGCCTATGGTCTTCGTGATGAACTGAAGGTTTTCGGTGACGATTTTAATACCCCCGACGGATATTGTATAAGGGATTATCTTCATGTGGTCGACCTGGCCAAAGCGCATGTAGTGGCTGTCAAACGACTTATTGAAGGAAAAAACAAATCTGATTTCGAGATGTTTAACCTGGGAACAGGGATCGGGGTATCGGTCCTGGAAGCCATAAAATCCTTCGAACGGGCAACAGGTGTAAAGGTTAATTACAAAGTAACTGACAGACGGCCGGGCGACATCGAGAAGATATGGGCCGACCCTTCCCTTGCAAACAGGGAACTGGGCTGGAAGACTTTGAGCAGCCTCGATGAAGCTATGCTGACAGCATGGAACTGGGAAAAGAAAATAAGAAGCAATAAAGGCTAATAATGAAAAAGACCATCCTTATAACCGGAGGGGCAGGATTCATAGGTTCGCACGTGGTAAGAAGATTCGTCAACAAATATCCGGAATACCTGGTAGTTAACGCCGACAAGCTTACATATGCCGGGAACCTCGAAAACCTTGCCGATATCGACAAGAAAGAAAACTACGCCTTCGAAAAAACCGATATTGTCGACAAGCAATCAGTATTTGATCTTTTCCGGAAATACAACTTCGACGGAGTTATACATCTTGCTGCCGAATCGCACGTCGACCGTTCAATAACGAGCCCCGATGAATTCGTTTTCACAAACATTATAGGTACGGTTAATCTTCTTAATGCTTCCCTCGAACTCTGGAAAAATGCGCCGGAAGGAAAACTGTTTTATCACATTTCAACCGATGAAGTTTTTGGATCGCTTGGCGCTGAGGGATATTTTACCGAGGTTACAGCCTACGATCCCAAGAGCCCGTATTCTGCATCCAAGGCGAGTTCCGACCATCTGGTGAGAGCATACAATCACACCTTTGGCATTCCGGCGGTAATTTCGAACTGTTCCAACAATTACGGTCCAAACCAATTCCCCGAAAAGCTAATTCCGCTTGCTATAAACAATATAAAAAACAGTAAGCCTATCCCCGTTTACGGTAAAGGAGAGAATATACGCGACTGGCTATACGTTGAGGACCATGCCTCAGCCATCGACCTGATATTTCACAGGGGAAATAATGGTGAAACCTATAATATCGGCGGGAATAATGAATGGAAAAATATCGATCTGATTATCCTTCTCTGCAAAATTATGGACACGAAACTTGGCCGTCAGGACGGAACATCCGAAAGACTTATAACCTACGTTAAGGACCGTCCGGGACATGATGCGAGATATGCTATCGACTCTTCAAAGCTTCAGGGTGAACTTGGTTGGTCTCCCATTCCTGAGTTCGCTGTCGGGCTTGAGAAAACGGTTGAATGGTACCTTGCAAATACAGGGTGGCTCGAAAGGGTGTTGTCGGGCGATTATGGCAGGTATTATGAGAAAATGTATGCAGGAAGGTAGGGATTATATCTGCCTGTAACGATAAAATAAGGCCGGTCAGTTTCGTAATGACCTGACCGGCTTCTTTTTTTATTCTACTGTTACCGACTTGGCAAGGTTTCTTGGCATATCTACATTGCAGCCTCTGAGAACCGCAATATGGTATGAAAGAAGCTGAAGTGGTATTACAGCCAGGAGCCCCGTAAATGCGGGAAGAGTTTCAGGCACCTCAAGTACATAATCGGCCATTTTTCTGATTATCTCATCACCCTCGGTAACTATTGCAATAACATTGCCTTTTCTGGCCTTTATTTCCTGTATGTTACTTATAATTTTTTCGTAAGTGTCGTCTTTTGTGGCAACCACAACAACCGGCATATCCTCATCGATGAGGGCAATAGGGCCGTGTTTCATCTCTGCTGCAGGGTAACCTTCGGCATGAATATAGGATATCTCCTTAAGCTTAAGGGCGCCTTCGAGTGCCACAGGGAAAAGATATCCCCTGCCAAGATAAAGTGCGTTGCGTGTATTCTGAAAAATCTTAGCCAGTTCAAGCGCCTGTTCGTTAACTTCAAGAGCCTTCTCAATTTTCCCGGGTATTGAACCAAGTTCGGTAATTAGTTCCTTATATGCTGCATCGCTCAGAATCCCTTTCTTATGTCCGATAACAAAAGCCATCATTGCAAGCACCGTCACCTGGCTTGTAAAAGCCTTGGTTGAAGCAACGCCTATCTCAGGACCGGCATGGGTGTAAACGCCGCCATCGGTCTCACGCGGAATGCTGCTTCCTACAACATTGCAGATGCCAAGTACTTTTGCACCTTTTGAACGGGCAAGCTTAATTGCTGCAAGGGTATCGGCAGTTTCACCACTCTGACTTATGGCAATTACTATGTCGCCTTTCCTTATCACCGGATTCCTGTACCTGAATTCGGAGGCATATTCTACCTCGACCGGAATTCGGGTGTACTCCTCAAAAATATATTCACCCAGAAGACCCGCGTGCCATGAGGTACCGCAGGCAATGATAATGATTCTTTCAGCTTCCGACACCGAATCGAGAACATTGTGAAGCCCTCCCAGCCTTACACCGGAAAAGTCGGGAAGTACCCTTCCCCTGAAGGTATCATGGATTGCCCTGGGTTGTTCAAATATCTCCTTAAGCATGAAATGAGCAAAGCCCTCTTTGTCTATCTCTCCAATTTTGAGGTCGAGCTCCTTTACTTCAGGCTGTACCTTCTCATTCCTGATTGTTTTGATGATAAGTTCATCCTTTTTAATAATTGCGATATCATCGTCATTCAGGTAAATAACCCTTTGAGTGAACTCAACAATAGGTGTTGCATCAGATGCAATAAAATTTTCGCCTTCGCCCACTCCGATAACCAGAGGGCTTCCTTTTCGTGCTGCAAAAAGCTTATCTGGCTCCTGAGTGCAGATAATGACAAGCCCGTAGGCCCCTTCCACCCGGTTAAGTGCAAGGGTAATAGCCTGTTCTGCGGTGAGGTCACCTTCAAGATAGAGATGCTCGATAAGGTTTGCAAGGACTTCGGTATCAGTCTGGCTGGAGAATATTATTCCCCTGCTCTCAAGATGTTTTTTTATACGGGAATAGTTTTCAATTATCCCGTTATGGACGACGATAAAGTTTCCTTTATATGATACCTGCGGATGGGCATTTACTTCATTGGGTTCACCGTGAGTGGCCCACCTGGTATGTCCCATACCTATTGTTCCGTTAAAATCTGATTTACTGACAAGAGCCTCAAGGTCCATTACTCTGCCCGCACACTTGAAAATCCTGGTCTCACCGTTAACCAGGGCTATGCCTGCGGAATCATATCCCCGGTATTCAAGCCTTTTCAGACCGTTCAAAATAATTTCACGGGCTTCTTTCGAACCTATATAACCAACAATACCACACATAATGAGATAGTTTTAGTACATCCAGGACGAAAATACCTATTTTGGTTCACAAAAACTAGAACTTGGTGTAGGTAAATTCAAATTTAGGCGGAGTTTTGCTATTATTAGCTTTCAGAACCACATTCTGTGTTCCTGAGGCCTGGAAAATTTCAACCTCGGGGGACAGATCATCGGTCAGATCCTTAAGATAACCCTGCAGATATGTTGCAATGTTGAAATTGTAAACACTGTCGGTGAGGCTCAGGTTGCCGTCAAAAAAGGTATGATAGGTATCTAAACTGTAATCAGGTACAACATATTTGGTGCCGTCCTTGGTCCTGTACCGTAGTATTAATTTCTGAGGTACTGTAGTTGGTTTAAAGATATCGCCATCGTACTGTACAGGAATAATAAGCCGCGCTTTGTTAATTGCAAGGCCTTCAAGAAATGATGAGTTTTTCTTCAGTTCAGCAAGACCCGGAAGCGAAATCTTTGTATAAACACCATTCAGGTTTTGCAGGTACGACAGGGTATCCAGATAGTTATCTCCGATATGATTTATTTTTTTATTCGGGTCAGCAGTATTGTAGTCATGAAGGTACCTGTTAAATGAGGCGTTAGCATTTACAGCGTCAAGAATAAGGTAATATTCACTTGTTGTGCCTTCGGCAGTGTGCATGTAAAGGACAAAAAAGTTATTATAGTATCCTCCCGAAGAGGTAGTCTGAAGACTGAGCGAAACCACAAGAGGTGAAGTGCCCTCCGACATCTGGAAATAAAGCCCCTTGAAATATGACCTGAAGTCGGGTTTTGTATTGCTGTAGAAGAATTTTGAAGTATCGCGGATGACGTAATAACCAAACTCTACTGGTATGTCTATAGAAATTGTATTTACCGTATCAGCTTTAAGTAAGGGAATCGGAATATTGTCTATCGAGAAGTCAGACAGAGGTACTGAGGTGTTTGAATAGTAAACTGAATCAGTATAAATCTGCTTATCGATCTCAGTAATTTTAAGTGTATGTCCTGCGGTTGTAGATCCATCGCCCTTAACTGTTAAAAGATTCAGAATCAGTTTTACGGAATCTATTGTATAGCTTGCTTGTTTCCATGAACTTCCAAGACGAATCTGAGAAACAAACTCGCCCGAGGTTGATCCGAAATAGGGGTCATAAACATGTCCCAGGAACGATACTGATGGCTCATCGGTTTGAATAGGGTCGCTATACATGGTATAGGATTTAACCGACAGGGTATCGATTGAGCTGACACCAACAAAATCCCCCGGAGGCAGAATGCGTGTGCCTATCTGAGTTGGTCCCTCTTCACAGGAAACAGCAAAAAGTATTACTGCCAGAAAGAAAACAGGCAGAAAAATGCTCTTAAAATGACGGGGAACAGAAATAAATCTGCGGAAGTTATTATTGTTAAGGTAGTATCTGGTCATAAAAATCATTATAGGCGTCAATATATTGCGTCTCATCCTTGAACGAAAGAACCGGCTTATTTATGGTTCCAAGATATTTTGTCAATTCCTCATTAATATCTTCACTTCCGATAATTATTCCATCGGAATACTTTATAGCCAGTTTTGAGACATTTACAAAATCAGGGTTTTTAACCATTTTAAGGTTTTCCCCGTCTATTCCGTCGAAACGCAGTTTGTCGGCGAATGTTGATCTAAACGGAATTTTGAAGTCATTATTATATATGGAATAGATAATTTTGTAGTTATGAAACAGAGGATCGTCATTATATATGCTTCTGAGGTAAACCGGGACGAGAGCAGACATCCAACCGTGGCAATGAACAATGTCGGGAGCCCAGCGCAGTTTCTTCACTGTCTCAATTACTCCCCTTGCAAAAAACAGTGCACGCTCATCATTGTCCTCAAATTCCTTGCCTGAATGGTCGCTTACAGTATGCTTTCTCTGGAAATAGTCATCGTTATCAATAAAATAGACCTGCATCCTGGCTGACTGTATAGAAGCCACCTTGATGATCAGAGGGTGATCGGTGTCGTCAATAATCAGATTCATTCCTGAAAGACGGATCACCTCATGAAGCTGGTTCCGCCGTTCATTAATACACCCATACCTCGGCATGAATGTCCTGATTTCTTTGCCTCTTTCCTGGATACCCTGGGGAAGAAACCTTCCTATCTTCGACAACTTTGTCTCACCTAAGTATGGAGTGATTTCCTGTGAAATGAATAATACCTTCCTGCTTTCCATTTATTTACGTGCCTGGATATACCATCCCGAACTAAGGTGCAAAGATAGCAAAATTTATTAACATAATTTAAAATGAGATATTCCAACCAGACTCTAATTTATTTCTCCTTAGAGTATCTTACCGCAAAATGTTGTTACTTTATTAAAAAAAGTATATTAACGATTCAATGGCGTTTAGTTAAGGAATATTATTACCAAACATGGAAGGAGTATTTTACCACCGAGACCACTCTGCTTTCTTGTGTTTTTACCCCCCAACCCCCCAGGGGGGTGTTCTTAAATCCCCCCTGGGGGGCAGTGGGGTGAGAATATGGGAGTGAGAAACTGATTATCCGGGCTTAATTAAACGACATTGATTAATAATTTTATAAATGTTGGCAGAATGAAGGTTATTAAAACAGGAGGAGACCTGCAGGCAACAATCGGGCAGCTTAATAAATCACCACTGGGTTTTGTACCAACAATGGGCGCTCTTCATGAAGGCCACCTGTCGCTTGTCGAAAGTGCAGCGGAGATATGCCCTGTTGTAGTTGTAAGCATATTCGTCAATCCCACTCAGTTCAATGACAAGAATGATTTGAGGAATTATCCCAGGACACCCGAAAAGGACATGAAGCTTCTGGATAAGGTGTTGCGGCTGAACGATATGGTTTTCATGCCTGATGTAAATGAGGTTTATCCCCAGGAAGATAAGAGACAGTTCCATTTCGGGAACCTCGACAATGTTATGGAAGCCCTGCACCGCCCCGGCCATTTTAACGGGGTTGCCCAGGTTGTCAGCAGATTATTTGAAATCGTAAACCCCGATATTGCATTTTTCGGACAAAAAGATTTCCAGCAGCTGGCAGTAATAAAGGACCTTATTCGACAGACAGGCAGCAAAATTAGTATAATCGGCAACCCTATAATCCGCGAAGACGACGGACTGGCCATGAGCAGCAGGAATACCCTTCTTGAGCCTGACATAAGAAAAAATGCTCCGGTGATCTTTAAAACAATTTCAGCCGCCGCCCTGATGATAAAGGAAAAAGAGATCCCTGAAATAAAAATGTACGTCTCGGAAAAAATCGGAAGAGTACAAGGCTTCGAAGTGGAATACTTTGAGATTGTTGATGATATTGAACTTATTCCTGTGAATTCAGGAAATCAGTTTAAAAGGGGTAGAAAATATTTTGGCTGTATTGCCGTTAGAGCAGGAAAGGTAAGGCTTATTGATAATATTGAAATCGGGGTGACCTGATTTAAAAAGGATGCTTACCTTTGCATGATAAATTGCAGGTTCCAGATATTTTATAATGATAATAGAAGTAGTCAAATCAAAAATTCACAAGGTAACCATCACTGGTTCCAATCTTCACTATATAGGAAGTATAACTATTGATGAGAATATTATGGATGCAGCCAACATAATAGAGAATGAAAAGGTCCATGTACTGAACCTGAACAATGGTGAGCGTCTGGTGACTTACGTAATAAGAGGTGAAAGAGGGTCCGGAGATGTCTGTCTGAATGGTGCCGCAGCAAGGAAAGTAATTGCAGGTGATGTGGTTATAATTATGTCGTATGCAATGCTCGATTTCGAAGAAGCAAAAACATTCAAACCCACAGTCATATTTC
Source organism: uncultured Bacteroidota bacterium (assembly GCA_903844815.1). GTDB lineage: Bacteria > Bacteroidota > Bacteroidia > Bacteroidales > VadinHA17 > LD21. Next base: position 48,916 of record CAIMVD010000161.1, read on the forward strand.
CCGATACAAAAACCAATAAACTCATCTGAATTTGAAAAAAGGTATTCTGCAGACAGCTAAGTTCTCTGCCTTCCTGGCAGTGGGAGTACTATTGCTATGGTTCGCTTTTCGCAGCGTCGACTTCTCAAAACTTGGAGTTGAACTGAAGAATGCTGACTACTCCTGGCTCATTTTGTCAGTAATTTTCGGTTTCCTGGCATTTGTTAGCAGGGCACGGCGTTGGGTTCTGCTAATTCACCCGCTCGGATTCCGTCCTGCCACCCTCAACGCCTTCTGGGCATTGATGACAGGTTACCTGGCAAATATAGCTTTGCCCAGGATTGGTGAAATAACCCGTTGCGTAGCCCTCGGGAAAAAGGAGCTTATACCTGTTGATAAACTTATAGGTACTGTAGTTGTGGAAAGAACTATTGATTTCTTTTCACTTTTGACAATAATGATCGGGCTTCTTATAACCAGCAGCGACAAGATTAACCAGTTTCTGACTGACAGTATTCTGATACCCCTCCAGCAGAAAGTAACATCAGTTTTCGGCAACACCTGGGCTATCTGGCTTATACTTGCAGTAATCGGATGCGTTGGCCTTTTCCTCATTATCAGATATAAACACGACCTCTGGAAGATCAGGTTTTTTGCAAAAATGTTCACCATGGCAAAAGGCATAATCGACGGTCTTAAGTCGATTACCAATCTTAAAAGAAAATGGGAATTCATATTTCATACCGTTTTTATCTGGGTAAACTATACCCTTATGACCTGGGTGGTAGTTTTTTCACTCGAAAGCACATCTCATCTCACCTTAATTGATGGTATTTTCCTGCTTGTAATAGGAGGACTTGCCATGTCGGCTCCGGTACAGAGCGGCCTTGGAATTTTTCATTATACAATATCGCGCGGTTTGCTCATTGTAAATGGTGTTCCGATCGAAGATGGGCTTGCCTATGCCCTTCTCACCCATGAATCTCAGCTCATTTTCGTTGCAATTGTCGGTGCAATTTCCTTCTTCATGATTTTCAAAAAGCACCCGAAGGAAAAAGTTGAGGTGAAAGCGGAGTCAATAATAATCAACTAATGGCCAAAATCAAATCAGTATTTGTCTGTCAGAATTGCGGCGCCGAATCGGCTAAATGGATCGGGAAGTGTCCTTCATGCAAGGAGTGGAACACCTACCACGAGGAAATTATAGCTCCCGCCTCAGCACACGCTTCTGCTTTTAACTCAGGCAAAGAAAAAAGAAAACCTGAACTTCTCGACAATATAAAACCTGACGAGCATGGCCGGTTAAAAACAGGGCTGGCTGAACTCGACAGGATTCTTGGCGGCGGTATTGTGGCCGGATCGCTGATCCTGCTCGGAGGCGAGCCCGGAGTTGGAAAATCAACCCTGGCCCTGCAGCTTGCACTGGCTCTCAAGGGGAAAGATATCCTTTACATTTCGGGTGAGGAGAGTGAAGAACAGATAGGCATGAGAGCACGGAGAATGAAGCATACCAACCCGCAATGCTATGTTCTTAGCGAAACTGAACTTGAGGCTATTCTTACACATGCCGGGAATTTAAAGCCCGGACTGATAATTATCGATTCCATTCAAACCATGAGCACCGCGATGATCGAATCATCAGCCGGTTCGGTATCGCAGGTAAGGGAATGTGCAGCCCAGCTTCTTAAATACTCAAAAATAACAGGCATCCCTATTTTCCTGATCGGACATATAACTAAGGACGGAACGCTGGCCGGCCCTAAGGTGCTGGAACATATCGTCGACGTGGTTCTTTATTTTGAAGGGGACAATAACTATGTCTACAGGATACTGCGGGCTGTAAAAAACAGGTTTGGCTCCACTGCTGAACTGGGCATTTTTGAGATGGTGGAATCAGGCCTCAGAGAGGTCGACAATCCCTCCGAGATGTTTATAAACCACCACGAAGAAGCCCTTAGCGGTATCTCTATAGCTGCCACTGTTGACGGCTTAAGGCCATTCCTCATCGAAACCCAGGCTCTTGTAAGCAGTGCGGTTTACGGAACCCCGCAAAGAAGCTCCACGGGCTACGATATCAGACGTCTTAATATGCTTCTGGCTGTCCTTGAGAAACGTGCAGGATTCAGGCTGGCTGTGAAGGATGTATTCCTGAATATTGCCGGGGGGATAAAAGTCAGCGACCCTGCCATCGATCTGGCTATAATCAGCTCGGTGCTTTCGTCAAACCTCGACATACCCATTGGCCGGGAGATCTGCTTCGCAGCTGAAACAGGCCTTTCAGGCGAAATCAGACCGGTTTCGCGTGTTGAACAGAGAATAAGGGAAGCCTCAAAGATGGGATTCACAAAGATCTATATCTCAAAATATCACAGGAATATCGCCCTGAACGGACTTGACATTGAAGTGATACCCGTTGGAAAGATAGAACACCTTGTAAGGTCGTTGTTCGCCTGAGGAAACGATCCGTTAAAAACGTTCCCTTCCATATACTGACCTAGACCGGGTATTTTTTCTGACCTGATCGCAATCGAGGTTAACATTGAAACCAGCAGGACGCTCAAATTCGTCGGCCTCCAGAATGCCGAACTGCGGATCACTGTAGATCTTCTGAAGGAATATCGCGAAAACAGGAAGAGCCATATTGGCTCCCTGCCCCTCACTCAGGTTTTCAAAGTGGATCGCCTGATCTTCCCATCCGCTCCAGACCCCGGCTACAAGATTTGGAGTAACACCCATAAACCATCCGTTTGCATGGTTCTGTGTAGTCCCCGTCTTGCCACCGATCTGGTTTGTGAAATTATATGGTTCGACCCTCATTCTTCTGCCTGATCCTGAATTCACTACCCCCTGTAGAAGATTAAGCATCAGGTAGGCCTGATCCTCACTTAGTACTTCTTCAATTTTCGGGGTGAACTTCGAAATAGTATTGCCATTCTTATCCTCAATTCGTGTTACATACATCGGCCTCGTATATACTCCCTTATTGGCAAAAGTTCCGTAAGCGCCTACCATCTCTTCAAGTTTTATATCGGAGGTTCCCAGAAAAATTGAAGGATAAGGTTCGATGTAACTTCTTATCCCCATCTTTTTCATAAGATCAACGACTGCCGTGGGTTTGAACTGCTGCATCAGCCAGGCAGAAATATAGTTTTCCGACTGGGCCAGACCCCAGGCAAGAGTCACCATCTTACCATGAAATTCCTTTGGTCCCGAACTTCTGGGTGTCCATGGAACTGAATCTCCCGGCAAATTGAAAGTCCGCGGGATATTCTCAACCTCATAGCACGGCGAATAGCCGTTCTGCATGGCAATTGTATAAAGGAACGGCTTGATTGTACTTCCAACCTGTTTCTTTTGCTGGGTGATGGCATCGTATTTGAAATACCGGAAGTCGGGTCCTCCCACATAGGCTTTTACATAACCAGTATGGGGATCTTCAACCAAAAATGATGACCTTATAAAATATTTATAATATCTGATTGAGTCGTAGGGCGACATTAAGGTATCCCGTTCTCCCTTCCATGAAAAGACTTTCATTCTCACCGGCGTATTGAATGCAAGCATTATTGAGTCATCCGAAACACCGCGGGCTCTCATCAGGTAATACCTGTCGCTTTGTTTAACCGATTTGAGCAGAAGATCCTCGACTTCTTTTTTTGAAAGATCGTTTGAGTAAGGCGGATTGGAATAGTATTTTGCCCTTTTATGGAAGTCGGGCTGGACTTCCTTCGAAAGATGTTCAGCCAATGCTTCTTCGGCATATTTCTGCATCCTGGAATTCAGGGTGGTATATATTTTCAAACCATCCCTGTAAACATCATATGGAGTTCCGTCGGGTTTTTTATTCTTTTTGCACCATCCGTAGAGTGGATTATTATCCCATTCCCACTTTGCGTCATCATACGACGCCTGCTGCAGGTACTTGGTCCTGTCTGGTTCCGGCTTCCTCATAATATTTGTAAGGTACTGCCTCAGGTATGTGGCAGGCCCCGAATTATGGTCATCAATCCTGAAATCGGTCTCAATGGGCAGTTTCTTTACAGAGTCTGCCACAGCAGGTGTAATATATCCGTATTTAGCCATCTGGGAAAGGACTGTATTCCGGCGCTGAAGCATAATCTTGTAATTCCTTACGGGATTATACTTTGTCGAAGCCTTCAGCATTCCGACAAGCACAGCCGACTGCTGAAGGTTAAGTGAGTCGGGAGTTGTATTGAAATAGACCCTTGCAGCCGATCTGATACCTATTGCATTATAGCTGAAATCAAACTTATTCAGGTACATGGTGATAATCTCTTCCTTGGTATAGCTTCGCTCGAGCTTTACTGCCGTCTGCCATTCCTTGAATTTTGAAACACCCAGCTTGATCTTCCACATTAACGGGGTATTCCTTGCAGTATCACGCGGATAAAGCTGTTTAGCAAGCTGCTGGGTGATAGTGCTGCCTCCTCCGGTACTCTGACCAAGCATAACAGTAAGTATTGCTGCCCTGCCCAAACCGCGGATGTCGATCCCTGAATGCCTGTTGTACCTTATATCCTCGGTTGCAATAAGTGCATCAGTAAGTGATGGGGAAAGATTTTTGTATTCGGTCCATGTACGGTTCTCAATGCTTATCTTCCCCAGAAGAGCGCCATCCTCGGAATAAACCTCCGCAGCAAGATAATACTCGGGGTTCTCAAGTTCACCGAAAGATGGCATTGGGCCAAGTTTCTCCTTCGATATCAATATGAAGAGAAAAATTATAAATACGAAGGGGAAAATGAATAAAGACCAGAACCAGATCAGATATTTTCTGTTATTGTTAGTGCCTTTCATTTACATATGATGTTTGGGCCAAAAATAGTAATAAATAAAGAATGTTAACTGTTTATTTTGAAGTTTGGTGCCTAATTGATTTACTTTGTCGTCGCAAATAAGAATAAATATTTCCTCCGATGATCGAAAATCTTGTTATTGTTGAATCTCCTGCCAAAGCGAAAACCATTGAGAAATTCCTGGGAAAAGATTTCCGGGTAGTGTCTAGTTTCGGACATATCAGAGATTTGGCCAAAAAAAATCTTGGTATTGATGTTGAAAAGAATTTTACCCCAAATTACGAAATACCTAAAGAAAAGGCAAAAGTGGTCAGTGAATTGCGCAAGGCCGCTGCCGAATCAAAGACTGTCTGGATCGCTTCTGACGAGGACCGTGAAGGGGAAGCCATAGCGTGGCATCTTGCCAATGTCCTTAAGCTGGATCTGAATACGACAAAGCGAATCGTCTTTCATGAAATAACCAAGGAAGCAATCTCTCATGCCATTGAGAATCCCCGCCTTGTCGATATGAATCTCGTAAATTCACAGCAAGCCCGTCGTATACTCGACCGGCTTGTAGGATTTGAGATATCACCTGTTTTATGGAAGAAGGTACAGCCTTCGCTCTCCGCCGGAAGGGTACAGTCAGTGGCTGTAAGGCTGATAGTTGACAGGGAAAGGGAGATCATTTCTTTCAAATCCGAATCATCCTTCAGGGTGACTGCCAGCTTCCTTACCGAAATGAATGCAACAGAAAACGCATTACTCAGGGCTGAAGCTTCCAAAAGATTTCAGGGTGAAACAGAAGCTGCCAAATTTCTGGAGCTTTGCGGCGAATCGCAATATACAATAGGCAATGTCAGCGTCAAACCGGGCACCCGGTCTCCTGCACCTCCATTTACAACATCCACCCTGCAGCAGGAAGCCTACCGTAAGCTGGGTTTTTCGGTTGCACAGACAATGGCAGTAGCCCAGAAGCTTTATGAGGCAGGAAGAATTACATACATGAGAACCGACTCGACGAATCTTTCCAAACTAGCCCTTGAGAAGTCCAGGGAGATGATCATATCGGAATATGGGGCAAATTATTCAAAGACCCGTCAGTTTGCCACCAAGTCAAAGGGAGCGCAGGAGGCACATGAAGCCATCCGCCCGGCATATCTCGACAATCCGGCGGTTGCGGGAAGCCTGAATGAGAAAAGGCTATACGACCTGATATGGAAAAGAACAATAGCATCTCAGATGGCCGATGCCCAGATTGAGAAGACAACAATCACAATTGATATGAACAACTCCCCGGTCATATTCCAGGCTGTAGGAGAAGTTATCAAGTTCGATGGCTTCCTCAGGGTATATACCGAATCAACCGATGCAGAAAGCACAGATGAAGACAAATACATTATTCCACCTGTAAAAACCGGAATGCCTCTCTGGTACGAAAATATAACAGCCACTCAGAGATATACAACCCCTCCCCCGAGATACACCGAGGCCAGCCTTGTCAAGAAACTTGAAGAACTTGGTATCGGCAGGCCATCGACCTATGCTCCTACAATATCCACAATACAGAACAGGGGCTATGTCTCACGCGAGGACAGGCCCGGCGAAAAACGTCAGGTTAAAATTATGATCCTTTTGAAGGGAAGGGTTACAAAAAGCGAAAAAAGCGAAATCGCCGGTAAAGAAAAATCAAAGCTTTTCCCGCAGGACATTGGCATGATTGTAAATGATTTTCTTGTGGAGAACTTCACTGAAATTGTTGATTTTCATTTTACTGCCGAAGTAGAGGAACAGTTTGACGAGATTGCTCTCGGAAATCTCAAATGGACCGGGATGCTTGAGAAGTTCTATGCTCCGTTTCATAAAACTGTTACTGCCACCCTTGAAAAGAAAGAGAGGAAAACCGGGGTAAGGGTACTTGGAAATCATCCCGAAACGGGAGAACCTGTTACAGTAAGGATGGGGAGGTTTGGACCTGTAGCACAAATAGGCGAAACGACCGATACTGAAAAGCCACGATTTGCAAGCCTCTCAAAAAACCAGCTTATTGAGACAATTACCCTCGATGAGGCCCTTAACCTGTTCAGGCTTCCCAGGTCGCTCGGGGAACATGACGGAGCTGAAATGGTCATCGGAGTAGGCAAATTCGGACCCTATGTCAGATATAAAAGTAAGTTTTATTCTCTTAAAAAAGGAGTTGATGATCCCTATTATATAACCGTTGAAAGAGCTTTTGAACTGATAAATGAGAAAAACGAAAGCGACAGCAAGAAGATGATCCGGGACTACGATGAAATTAAGCTTCTGAACGGGAGGTATGGTCCTTACCTTGTCAGGGATAAGAAGAATTACAGGCTCCCGAAAGGAACCGACGCTGAGAAACTAAGCAAGGAGGATTGCATAAAAATTATTGAAGACAGCGACAAAACCAAAAAGAGCTGATAGAAAACCATGATTGAACTGAATGATTATTTTAATCCAGTATGCATTGAAGGTCCTGAATTTGAACATCTGACAGGACCGGCGGTATTTGCCCACAACATTACCGTTCATACCGAAAACAATGCAATAAAGACGATAAATAAGTATAAGATTGCGATTTTGGGAGTTCCTGAAGGAAGAAATTCTCCTGATGACGGCTCCTCGAAGGGACCGGATGCGGTTAGAAAACAGTTGTACAAACTGGCCAGGATTCCCGGAAAACCAGGAATAATTGACCTGGGAAATATGAAGCAGGGTGCTTCATTCAACGATACTATTGTCGGGTTGTCGGATATTCTCACCTTTTTGCTTGAAGGAAATATTTTTCCTCTGATTATAGGAGGCAGCAGTGCCGTGGTACCGGCAATTGACAAAGCATTTACGAAATTGCTTCAGCAATACACCCTTGCTGCTGTTGATCCAAGAATCGATTACAGCAATGAACGAAAAATAATACCTGATTCTTTCAATTATCTGAATTCAATAATTGGGAGCAGCAAGAGTACTTTAAGTCACTACATAAACATAGGCTACCAGACTTATCTCAACGACCAGCAGGTAATAAACCGGTTCAACAAACGAAAATCAGAACTGCTGAGAATAGGAGATGTAAGGCAGGCAATTTATCTCACTGAACCATTACTCAGAGACTCCCATGTCGCAGTATTCGATATTTCAGCTGTCAGGCAGTCCGATGCCCCTGCAAGCTTCTGCCCCTCTCCCAATGGCTTTTACGGAGAGGAGATTTGCCTTCTCGCGAGGTATGCCGGGATATCAGACAGATTAAAGGTATTCGGATTATTTGATATAAATCCCGGGACTGATATCCGTTCGCAGACCTCAGCTCTGGCAGCACAGGTCATATGGTTCTTCCTCGAAGGGTTCTCTCAAAAGCAATATGAAACTCCCTCACTGAGCGGAAACAATTCAGGCCGTTTCATCAAATATCATGTGAGGCTTACAGATCTTGCCGACGACCTTGTTTTTGTAAAGAGCAACCTTACTGACCGCTGGTGGATGGAACTCACATCTTCCGACAATCAGAATCACTATGTAGCCTGTGCTTACGATGATTATCTCAGAGCGAACAGAAATGAAGTTCCCGACAGGTGGGTAAAGGCGGTTGACAGGCTCGAAAAATTAGTTCCTGCCCAATTCCGGAAACCTTTACCACTGTAATTGAGCGATTAGAATAATAGTCAGGCACACTCGTCAATAAATGTTTAAATATGAGTATAAAATTTGCTTACCTAAGGGATTTTTATTTCCTTTGTCGGTTCAACACTAATGCATCGCCCCAATAAGTAAGGAAGTGAAGAAGATATTTTTAACCTTTCTCTTATCCGTCGCAGTATTATTTCAAGCTGTGGCACAACAGGATCCTCTGACGAGTCAGTATATGTTCAACACGTTGACATATAACCCCGGCATAGCAGGCACCTCCGGTATGATATGCGCAACTGCCCTGAACCGTCAGCAATGGATTGGTTTTAAGGGAGCTCCTTCCACGACAATTTTTAACGTGAGCGCTCCTTTCGCTCCCTTTAAGATAAAAAGCGGTGTCGGTCTTACAATTGCAAGCGACAATGTCGGATTTGATAAGGATATCAACCTCACACTCGCCTACTCCTACCTGATGGATGTAGGTGCAGGAAAACTCGGGATCGGTCTGAACCTGGGCATGCTCAACAAGACCCTTGACCCAACCTGGATTATACCTTCAGGTGAATCACATACTCCTGCTTCGGGAGATCCGCTTATTCCTGAAAATAAAGAGAGTTATGTTGCTTTCGATGCAGGGCTTGGTCTTTATTACAAAACCGACAAGTATTATGCGGGGTTTTCCGTTACACATATAAACCAGCCTTCTATAAAGTATTCAAAAGGACTAACTTATGTGAGCCGGCACTTTTATCTGACAGGCGGATATACCCTGCAGCTTCCCAATCCATCACTTGAGTTACTGCCTTCTGTTCTGGTACTTAGTGATGGAAAAGCATACCAGTTTACTGCAACTTCACTTCTCCGATACAATAAAAAGGCATGGGGAGGCGTTTCATTCAGAGCAGGTGATGCAATCATAGCAATAGCCGGAATTGAATTGTTTAACGGTGTCCGCATCGGTTATTCTTATGATTTCACGATAACCGGTATGAGTAAAAACAGCAATGGAACGCATGAATTTATGGTGAATTATTGTTTTGACCTGAATCGGGGTAAAAGCCCGATGAGATATAAAAGTATCAGGTTTTTATAATTATTAAAAAAAAATTAACTTACTTGCATTTTATAATTTTATAGTAGTATGAAAAAGGTAGCCCTCTCAACGTTGGTATTGATACTTTTCTTATCCGGCTGTGGTTCATCAAATAGTGGCGAACTCACAGGCGTTTTGGACAGGAAAAAATATTTTGAGCCCGAACCATTTGAAATGGCATTTATTCCTGCAGGGAATTTTATGATGGGACCGAGCGATCAGGATGCTGTATTTGCCAACAACAGCATCTCAAAATCCGTAACTGTCGATGCATTCTGGATGGATCAGACTGAGATCACAAACAATAAATACCGTCAGTTTGTCTACTATGTACGTGACTCCATCCTCAGGACAAAGCTCGGCGACGCCGGAATCACTGACAGGGAATATTTTATGACAGATAAGGACGGTAACGAACTGGACCCCAGAAGGCTTAACTGGGATGAGAAAATTGAACCGGATGAAGAGACAACCAAGGGCACAATAGAAGAGATGTTCTACCCTGCTGAAGAAAGATTCAACGGTAAAAAACAGATTGATGTAAGGAAACTTAACTATCAGTATTTCTGGGTCGATTACCAGCAGGCTGCAAAAGCTACTTATAAACATGATTATGCAAATAACACAGGTGCATATGAAGGAATGGTAACTAACAATGACGGGACACGCACACCTGTAAAAGACCGTTCCTCATATATTAAGAATAACACGGTAAACATTTATCCCGATACCTTATGCTGGATCAGGGACTTCACCTATTCTTTCAATGACCCCCAGGCAACCCTTTACTTCTGGCATCCTTCATTCGATAACTATCCCGTAGTCGGTGTAACATGGGTACAGGCTTCTGCCTTCAGCGTATGGAGAACGGATTATATGAACGCTGCCCTCAGAGCCGACAATATTGCAGAAGTAAGCAAATACAGGCTTCCCCTGGAAACGGAATGGGAATATGCAGCCAGAGGCGGACTCGACCTCTCGATGTATCCCTGGGGCGGTCCATACACACGTAATTATAAAGGATGCTTCCTTGCCAACTTCAAACCATTACGCGGAAACTATATCGACGACGGAAACGTATATGCAGGAAAAGTAGGCTCATACGAGCCAAATGAATACGGCCTGTACGATATGTCGGGAAACGTTGCTGAATGGACCTGCTGTGCATACCATCCATCTGCTTACATATTTCAGCACGACCTCCAGCCGAATTATGAATACAATGCAACTCCACAGGATCCTCCGGTCATGAAAAGAAAAGTCATCCGCGGAGGTTCATGGAAGGATATAGCATACTTCCTTCAGACAAGTTCCAGAGATTACGAATATCAGGACTCAGCAAAATCATTCGTGGGTTTCCGGAACGTAAGATCTTATATCGGCGTAAATTAAATAATTGAAACAACTCTAAAATAATCAGGGATATGAGCCTAGCAGAATTAGTACAAAGCAGCGGATGGAAAAATTTCATCGCTAAACTTTATGGTTTAGGTGCTTCAGTCGTTATTGTTGGTGCATTGTTTAAGATACAGCACTGGCCAGCAGCCGGCACCATGCTTACAATCGGACTTATAACCGAAGCTGTAATCTTCTTTTTCTCGGCATTTGAGCCGCTTCATGAAGAGATCGACTGGTCGTTGGTATACCCTGAACTTGCCGGTATTCCCGAAGACGAAGCCCAGCTTGGTTCCGGCGAAGGAAAATATCGCGGTGCCGTCGGTGGCGCTATTGGTGGCGGTGCGGGATCTGCTGCCCTCGCAAAATTCGATGAGATGCTCGAGAAAGCCGAAATAACTCCTGAACTCTTCCAGAAACTGGGAACAGGAATGAAGAAACTTGGCGATGCAACGGCTACCATGAATGCTATGGGCGATGTATCGGCAGCTTCAACAAAATATATCGGTACAATAAACACTGCCAATGAATCACTTGGAAAACTCACAGAATCATACCAGTCAACCACCAAGGTGATAAATGATACCGGTTCCGCTTACCGTACGGTAACCGATTCCCTTTCTGTAATCGAATCAGGTGGAAAATCATACCAGCAGCAGCTTGAAGTCCTGAATAAGAATCTTGCCGCCCTCAATACTGTTTACGAATTGCAGCGTAAAGGTGCCGATGAGCACGTAAAGGAATCCGAAACACTCCACAAAGGTATCCAGGGCCTCATGAAAGACCTCTCTGAATCGGCAGGCGACACTAAAAAATACCGCGAACAGATTACCAAACTTAATGACAACCTGTCGGCTCTCAACAATGTTTATGGAAATATGCTCGCTGCTATGAATGTTAAATAGAGTGGCTTTTTTACTTAATTAAACTACTTACAAAATGGCTCACGAAAAGCTATCTCCACGGCAAAAGATGATCGGTATGATGTATCTGGTGCTTACCGCCATGCTTGCACTTAACGTATCAAAGGAGGCTATTGAAGCATTTAAAAGAGTTGATCAGGGACTCACTCTATCTATCGCCAATTATGCAATAAAGAATAATATTATTTATAGCGATTTTGACAGGGCGGCGGCAGAAAATCCGGCAAAAGCAGGAAAATTCAAAACTGCCGCTTATCAGGTCAAGGAACGTGCCGACGAAGCTTTCAATTATATGCAGGGCCTTAAGAAGGAAATCATTTTAAAGGCTGAAGGACCTGAAACTCCTGCAATTAAAGGTGATGAAGTTATTGTTGAAGAGGTTAAAAGGATTGATGATACTAATATTCCTTCTGAAATTCTAATCGGAGCCAGCGAAAATGGAAAAGCCAATAACCTGAAAGCTCTCCTTAATGATTACCGCGATTTCCTTGTTACAATTCTCGAAGGAAAAAATCCAACAGCTGAAGAGGTAATAAGAAAAAGTCTTAACACGGCTGATGGGCACGACCCCGATGGCCAGCCGACCAGATGGGAGAACATGACCTTCCAGACACTGCCCCTGGTCGCAGTTATTACAATCCTTTCAGAATTACAGCTCAACGTTCGAAATGCCGAAACAGAGGTACTTAATTCACTCTATACCCAAATCGACGCCTCATCATTTAAATTCAACAAACTTACAGCAATTGTAATTCCCAATTCAAATTATGTTACAGTTGGAAGCGATTACGAAGCGAAGGTTTTTATCTCCGCTACTGATACAACGCAATCACCTGAAATTACGGTAGGAGGAGCAAAAATCCCTGTTGATGAATCAGGAAAAGGTACTTACAAGGCAAAAGCTACTTCAGTCGGACCAAAAAAATGGGGCGGCATTATAGCGCTAAGGGCACCTGACGGATCCATGAAGAATTACAGCTTCGACGCTGATTATTTTGTAGGCGAATCAAATGTTATTGTATCCGCCACTGCTGTGAACGTAATGTACATAGGTATCGACAATCCTATCGACGTATCTGTTCCGGGTGTTAGTCCCGATAAAATTAAAGTAAGAGTTGTCAACGGGAGTGTGACTACAGAAAAAGTTAAAAACGCCAAGGGTGAAAATTTCAAAGGAAACTGGGCAGTTAAACCAAATGCGGTTGGCCAGAATGTACAGGTTATTGTAACAGCCGATATTGATGGCAAACCGTTCCAGTACCCTCCTTATGATTTCAGGGTTAAACCTCTCCCTAAACCTATTGCAGTATTCGGAGGAAAAAGCACAGGAACCATACCAAGAGCGACAGCAGCAGCACAGCAGGGTGTGTTTGCAATCATGCCCGATTTCGACTTTGACCTAAGCTATACCGTCACCGGATTCTCAGTACTCTATTCCGATAACCGGGGCGACTTTGATGAACCAAGTACAAGCAGCAATCTTACTGCCAAGCAGAAAGACCTGATAAGCAGGTTGACAAGAGGGAAATATCTGACAATTAAAGATATCAAGGCTCTCGGGCCAGATGGAAAAATCAATGAACTGCTACCTGTTATTTTAAAAATCGACTAGTTTTATATAATTATATCACCATGAATAAAAAATTTCTTCTTGGAATTATTGCACTGACAATTACAGTGGCAATGAGTGCCCAGAGTCAAAATGAGAGTGCTTTCGGTGCTATTTACAAGAAATCAATAGATGACGCCAGAAAGATCAATTATCCATACCTTCGCGAAGCCGATGTAATTTGGGCACGATATGTTTATCGCCTTGTTGACCTCAGGGAGAAAATCAATCAGCCCCTATACTATCCGACAGCATCAACTCTTGACGGAAGAAAAAACTTCATTAACATAATCCTGAAAGAGATACAGGCAGGCAAACTGAAAGCATGGGATCCTATGGAAACCAATGTCAGTACCACATATTCAGATATACAGGGCAAGATGGGTGCTACAACAAAAAAGGAATCCATTGTAATAAATGCAGCCGGGGCCACCAAGGATACAACCATTACCCAGGATGCCAAACCTGAAGAAGTGAAACAACTTCTCCTTTATGAAGAGTGGTTTTTTGATAAGAAATTGTCAAAACTTGATGTCAGAATTATTGCTATTCAGCCTTTTTATATGGCCTATGATGAGCAGGCCGGCAGAATACTAAAGAAGCCCCTGTTCTGGATAGATTACAATGAAGCACGTGACGCTCTCGCAAAATCAGAAGTATATCAGAACAATAACGATGCCCAGAGACTTTCGTTCGACGACCTCTTTATGCAGAGAAAATTTGGCAGCTCAATAGTTGGAATATCAAATGTTTATAACGACAGGATGGTAGCAGACTATGAGATTGGAAAATACTCTCTCTTTGAAGCCGAAAGAATAAAGAACGAACTCTTCGACTTTGAACATGACCTGTGGGAATACTAGGAACTGATTAAGAACCTGTTGGTATTATTATAATACAAAAGCGGCCGGGTGTACCCCGGCCGCTTTCTTGTTGCTAAATATATTTTTCTCCTGTGGCCTTCCTTACATCCTCGAGGTACTGCTTAATATTCTGCTCCTCCTCCTTCCTGACAATAAGAAGTACATCTTCAGAATCGACTATGATAAAGTCTGATAGACCCTGCACAACTGCAATTTTTTCAGGCAAGATATTATAGATATTCCCTTTCGCATTGTATGAGAAAATATTCCCCCTGACCACTGCATTATGTTTTTTGTCCCTCGCGGAATGCTCATAGAGGGAACTCCAGGTGCCAAGGTCTGACCAGCCAATATCAGTGCACATTACATAAACATTATCGGCTTTTTCCATGATGCCGTAATCGATCGATATACTTCTGCATTCTGCATAGGTACGCAGTATGAAACTCTTTTCTTCTTCGGTGCCAAATAGTTTCTTTCCTTCCTCGAAAACTGAATACGTATCGGGCAGATGTTTCTCAAAAGCCGCGAGAATCGATTTTATGTTCCAGATGAATATCCCTGAGTTCCAGAAGAAATCACCGCTTTCCAGAAAAACCCTTGCCAGATCAAGGTCCGGCTTTTCAGTAAAGGTTTTTACCTTTAAGAGATTCTTAAGCCCTTTTACAGGTTTCTTCTGGTCCGCCTGAATATAGCCGTACCCGGTTTCAGGCCTGTCGGGCTTTATTCCAAGAGTAATAAGGGCATCATTATCCCGGGCAAACTCAAAACATGAAATTATCTCCTCACTGAATTTATCCTCTTTAACTATAAAATGGTCTGCAGGAGTTACGGCTATAACCGCATCGGGATTTTCCTCGAGTATTCTGAAAGTCCCGTAAGCCAGGCAAGGCGCAGTATTACGTCGAAATGGCTCTGCAAGAACACGTGACGGATCGATTCCAAGCTGCTCAATAACAAGATCTTTATGATCAGAGTTTGTAACGATGAAGATGTTCTCTTCCGGACAAACGGCCTTAAACCTCCTGAAAGTCTGCTGAATGAGGGTTTCTCCCCTTCCCAGAATATCGAGAAACTGCTTTGGTTTTTCACTCCGGCTCAGAGGCCAGAAACGGCTTCCTACACCCCCGGCCATTATGATAGTATACCTGTTATTCATATCCGACTTTGTTATTACAGCATTTACAGTAAATACATAACTAATTAAACATCCCTCTTTAAAAAACCAAGGTAGCAGAAATACAGTAATTATTAGTAATTTTGACCTACAATAATTATCAATCTATGATAAAATTTCTTACACAAGCCGGGAAATACTTCCTGCTACTTAAGAAGGTCTTTTCAAAACCAGAAAAACCATCGGTATATTACAAGCAAACCATGAGGGAATTTGTTTTCCTTGGCCTGAATTCGGTCGGTATTATTGCCATTATTTCATTCTTCATGGGCGCTGTAATAACCCTTCAGACTGCATATAACACCGAAAACCCGATCTATCCGAAATACCTGATCGGTCTGGGAACCCGCGATTCAATGATTCTTGAATTCTCATCGACAATATCTGCACTTATTCTTGCAGGCAAGGTTGGTTCGAATATTGCCTCGGAGATTGGGACCATGAGAGTTACGGAACAGATCGACGCCCTCGAAATAATGGGTGTAAATTCCGCCTCCTATCTCATCCTGCCCAAACTTATTGCAACTCTTCTTTTTAACCCTATCCTCACACTTATCGCTATAACAGTAGGTACATGCGGCGGCTGGATTGCAGGAACATTTGCAGGTGTTATTTCATCAGAAAGCTATATTTATGGAATTCAGTATGAATTTATCCCCTATTACATCGTATATTCATTGATCAAGACCGTCTTCTTCGCCTTTATTATTACAAGTGTCTCGGCTTTTCAGGGGTATTTTGTCGAAGGAGGTTCGCTCGAAGTAGGACGAGCCAGCACTAAAGCAGTGGTTTACAGCAGCATAATCATTCTTCTCTTTAACGTGATTCTAACTCAACTGCTGCTGTCATGATAAGGGTGAATGACCTCTCCAAATCCTTTAACGGAAAAACCGTTCTTGAGAACATATCCGTAACTTTCGATACCGGTAAAACAAACCTGATAATAGGCCAGAGCGGATCAGGAAAGACTGTTTTGCTCAAGTCAATTGTCGGGCTCCATGAGGTTGAGCACGGTGAGGTGTGGTTCGAAGATGTACTCTTCAATAAACTTCCTTTTGCCGAGAAGAAACTTATAAGAAGCGAAATAGGAATGCTGTTTCAGGGAAGTGCCCTTTTTGATTCCCTGACAGTTGAACAGAATGTCAGCTTCCCCCTCGATATGTTTACAAATAAAACTCATGAAGAGATCATAGAAAGGGTCAACTTCTGCCTGAACAGGGTGAATATTATAAACGCAAATAAATTATTCCCGTCGGAACTGTCAGGAGGAATGAAGAAAAGAGTCGCAATTGCCAGAGCCATTGCATTAAATCCTAAGTACCTTTTCTGCGATGAACCCAATTCCGGCCTCGACCCGATTACAGCCATACTTATTGATGAGCTGATTCAGGAACTCACCCATGAATACTCAATGACTACTATAATAAACACTCACGATATGAACTCCGTGATTGAGATAGGTGAAAAAGTCATCTTTATCAGCCAGGGTGCAAAATGCTGGGAAGGAGATAATAATCAAATACTCAATTCAGACTGTGAACCACTGAATGATTTTGTATTTGCAAATTCCCTTGCGAAAAAACTCCGATCAGGAAGTAAAAGTTAAGAACATTACTTCTTTAACTCTTCATAGTCAACATATTCGCCAATCTGCTTTGATATTTTTTTCTTAGCAGGAGAATTCGCCTTTTCCTTTTTTGCATTTTTCTCAGCTGCAGTGCTTTCCTCGCCAATATGAATGAACGCCCGCACTATCATGTAAATTATCAGGCTTATTAGCGCAAAACGAATTAAAATCATCCCAAATAAAATAATTATTCAACAGTTACTATAGGTTTGTCATGTTCCTCATTAACCCTGTTTCCAAAAACGAGGTTCATTCCAAGACGCAAATTTATAGTATTAAAGCTAACGGGAAGCGGAATTGTACCATTATCGATCACAATTTTATTCCATGAGAAAGGAATCATGTCGGTAAGAATAAAAAACTGGAAAAACCCTGTCCTTAATGCCAGCCCCGCTCCAATGTTATCGTAACTGTTGTTAACGGCAGTATAGCTGAGTGAGGCCGAAAATGAAGTGCCAATGTTGGCATTAGCCGATAATGTCAGAGCCTCCTTAACCTGCTTGCCAATGAACCTTGTATATGAAAGCATTCCAACGGACAAAGAGGGTGTAAAATTATAGCTTCCGCCCACAGTAAGTCCGAATGGCAGTCCGGTAGTAAAAGGTTCATTTGTATCGGATAATTTGAATGCGTTCTTAAGGGAATCCTGCATCTCCTTACCTACTTCATCAAAAGTCTTTGTTCCGCCAATAACTTTGCTAAGGTCTAATCCGCTGAATACAAACTGATTTGATGACACCAGATTGTTAACATCTCTTTTCCATTTTATATATCCGACATCGGTAAGGGCTGCCGAAACTTTAAACCTGTCCGACACATCGTAGGTAGCACCAATGTCGATACCTAACCCAAGGTTCTCAGTACCAAGGGCATACTTTATGGCTTTACCAGGCGAATCAGTTACCGAATCATCGAACTCTATGCTTTTTATATCCCCGTTAGCCTCTTTTGTGACTTTTAACGGAGCTGCGATGTTTACCCGAAAGTCAGCATCAATAATATGAGAATAGTCATCTTTGACTGTTACCGATAAGGCGTTGTTTTTGATTGATGCCGCCGCTACCCCGAAGAGGACTTTTCCCTTTATTCCCAGCCTCAGCCTGGAAGTAATCTTCCTCGAATAGCCAAAACCAGCTTCACGATAGTATTTCATATCTCCCCTTAAGGAGGAGAGGTCTATTTTACTTCCCGCAAATCCTTCGTTTCCCTTCAGGGCGAGGACAAACAGATCACCGGGCAGAACAATATTGCCATCAACCCGGTCAATAATATCGAGTGAAAAATATCCGTCCTTTCCTGCAGCAAAACCGACACTCAGCACAGGGACAGACAATTGCGGCTCTATTGAGTTTTTGTCCCTCGTCGTTGAAAGGAAATCATCCACGTTAAAATCGGGATGAAGAAAAGTAAGAACAGAGTCATTTGTCTGCCCTTTCATGAAAATATTGGAGAATTTTAAAAAATTGTTGTTTATGCTGATACTAATCCCCGACATTCCGGGTAATCCGATATATACGGAATTCGAAGGTTTGAATGCAGGATTGGCCAGATGATTCTGGGGGATATTCATGAAGTACGATACCTGCCTGCTTTGAGCTGAAGCACCCATTGATGACGCAGCCAACAGTATAATAAGTAAAAATCTTGTTTGCCGGATCATATTGCCGTTATTAAAAGGTTTACTTTAAGTTCATGTCGGATTTCAGAACAAGGGCAGCATTGAATTTAATCCTGTAATCGGAATAAATCTTAACATCCTTAGCGCCTTCTTCAGATGTCCTGAGCGAAAACCTGAAGATGATTCTGTCTGATTTATTTATACTCCTGAAAAAGTCAGCATTGAATTCGATGCTTGTTGCCGTCACGGTCGCTCCTTTAGCCTTGCCATCGGTATCGATTGGCGCAGCTTTGATAATGTCTGTAGCATCAACTGTACTTTTTATCATGCCTGTAGTCGAATCAAAAAGGCTCATTTTCACAGAAATCCCCAAGGGAAATCCATTTTCTGCTTTCAGGTCAACCCTCAGTAGTTTGAAATCTTCAGGCTTTATTGCATTATCATCATTTGTATTGTTGTTTTTAAGAAAATTATCCACTGTATCGGCGAACTGAAGGTTTGACGTCCTGAAATTCATTGGAATCTCCATCTCAATAGATGCAGTAAGACTGCTATTTCCGAAAACGTAGCTGTCCCTTAACCCGTTGTTGCCTGCAGGATTCATTTTTGCATTACCTGAATAAACTAAATACTCGGGAGGCATAGAAATCAGAGGAGAGATTGCTGAATTGCTCTTGTCAACTGAAAAAGAAGATGTGATTTTCTTTTCTGCGGGAGCAGCCGGATATTCTAAAATTAATGGTGAATATCCAAGATTAACGGTTTCCGGGTTCTTCTTCCCAAAAGCATTAAAAGTAAGCTGAACAGGCAGGGCAAAGGAGTTGGAATAATTTATCCTCATCACAGGATCGGCAATCACAAAGGACCCCGTAATGTTGTTCATGATTTCATTAAAGCCTGTTTTGATCGAATCAGAAGCAATTACGCAGGAATTCTGTCCGAAATAACCCTTAAGGTAGTCATATACCGGATTAGTTAATTTCAAAGATGTGGTTATGGCATCTGTCGAATTGAAGGAAACAAGAGAGCCGTCGGATGTTACAGTCAGAGTATTTTCCATAGGGACCCGGTTATATGGATGCATAACATCGGAGCCCAGATCGAACAGAGTATTATTTACAGGTATTGTTCCTGTTTTAGTGCTGTTCGGGTTAACAGCCACTGTCTCGGTAACCTGAACACCTGACGTACGCACTGTGGGAAGTTTAATATTCAGCGTGACCTTAACCGGGCTGGCTGATACAATTCTGTAGTCCATATTCCCTGATAAAGTACTAATCTCATCAAGCTCAAGTCCTCCGCCGGGATTAAACGTAACAGTATCCTTTCCCTGAAAAGAGGTTACTGCCTGTTGCGGAAGAACAACCCTTCCCGATTTAACCTTAAGATCCCTTCCGGCAACGGTCAGCTGAACGTTGCTGCTATTCAGTGAGATCAATACAGGAGAAGTTGTTCCGGTACTACCTGAAAGAATAAGGACAGCCCGCAATGAATTTGTGACTGTCATATCAGCAAGATCGACAGATACGGTGCGGCTCTGGCCTGCCGGAATTGCCGGAATAGGAACATCGCTCCCAATCTGGCTGTGCCCTAGGGTATTGAATATTTTCACGCTGGCCCCGTTTAAAGGAGCAGTGAGATTGTTTTTTACGGTTATGTCTAAATAACCTGACCGGAAAACAGCTGTTTCGAAGTTTACGAAATTCGCAAGGGCTTTTTCAGCAAGCGTGACTGCCGGAAAGGCAGGGAAAAGATGCAGTGATCCATCGTCGGCTGCAACAAACTGGTTCCTTAGTGCAGACGATAACCCAAGAGTGATTTCGTTTAAAGTGAAAGAGGTTTGCGACTGGAACGGATCAATCACCAGATCTCCTAAAGTATATGCCCTGTTCAGGTTAAGAATATTGGACAGGTTGTAGAAGTCTGCCATCTTTATATCAACAATTGAATCTTCCCTGAATACAATCTTCACAAGTTTATCAAGACCAAAAACGATAGTATCGTTCGATTTCACAATGTCGCTCAGAGAAACATCTCCCTTTATTGCAGATAAAGCAATTACCGGTGACAGATGCACCTCCTTCGAGAGCTTATTCATGTCGTAGGTTTCCTTGACGCACCCTTCTGACAGAATACCCGCGACGCCCGCAAAAAGAAGGAATAATCTTCTTATCATAGCTTTAATTATTTTAGACCGATATCTAAATCGTAGTTATAAAGAAATCTGTCAGTCCCGCCGACAACCAGGTGCCAGCCGTTTTTATCCGACAGTTTTCCGACTGAGAACATCGAAGCTCCCCTGAGCGGGAACCCCTCCATAGTTTCTCCATTTTTATCAATCAGATATATTAGTTTATTATTTATATCAAACACTCCCATTTTCCTGGCGGAAGACGAAAAAACAAAATTGATAGGACCTCCCAGCTTTGTTGAGCCAAAATCCCTAAAGAAAATCTCCGCCCTTTTCTGATCATAAAGATACAACTTACCGGAATCAATGAAAATATATTCACCAAAGCCATCTCCATCTACGTCAAAATAATCAAAAGAATGGTCAAAGGAGAAGTTTCTGATAGTGAAATGCTTAACCGTACCATCTAAAAAAAGCCGGGTAACTGCACCTTCCGGCGACGAAAATACCAGGCAAGGTTCGGGAGAGGGAATGAATCTCATGGCCGAACCGGACGCCCGTGTCGTGGAACCTTTGACTTCAACCCGTTTCTTCCCGGAACGATCGAGAAGATAAACAGAACTTTCGTCAGAGACAACAATATAATCCTTCCCCGAAACCTTCAGATACATTATCTCCGCTTCCACTAAACCCGGAGTACGAAACAGATTCCAGCCTTTTACAACACTCCCTGTCTTATCATATGAATAAACCTTTTTATCCTCACCTGAGATGAAGAGACGATAGTTACGGTTATTTTCATAATCAAAAACCGTAAGTGAATTTGAAGCTGGCGACCTCAGCTTTACAGGGTATCTTTCTACGTAGTTTCCATTTCGGTCGAGCAGATGGAGATAATTTTTTCCTGAAAAAAGAAGCTGCAGCTTGCCGTTCCGGAAATAGTCGATAATATACACATTTCCAAATATTCTCTCCTTAAGTGGCACCTTCCAGAGAACTCTTCCTGCACTGTTTATCAGATACGCGTTATTATTCAGATCCTGAATAAAAATCTCCCTTGCCCCGGTTATATGATTTGTAAAAAAGAAGGGCTTTATACATGCTACTGTATCAAGCAGTGTCTCCCATTCGGTGGGGGAGTCTTCAGTAACCATTTCATTATACTTTATTGACAGGCTGTTGTACAGCATTCCGTTACTCGCTGCATACTGATAGCCCAGCGCCGGAATCCTGGCAATTATCCCTTTATTCTTCTTAAGAAACCCTGTAATTTCATCATTTAGAAAATCAGCCAGAAAATCAGTGATCTTCGACGGCACACAATAGAAAAAGTATCCTGCCCGGCTGCCAAGCGTGGCTTCGAAATCGTGGTACGACTGGTTATTGACAAGTGTTTTATTTAAAATATTATCATATAAAAACCTTGTAACAGTTTTTAACGAACTACCCGATACCATGAAGTTATCATAGAAAGCAAAATAAGTCTCATGGTAACCTCTGGAGAATCCGGGGTAAATCTCTCCTGCAAGCCCGTCGAGATTTGTCCGGTATACTGCAATCTTAACCTGGTCATCGGGCCGGTACCAGATCGTTTCCATCTTTTTTGCCCTGTCGTCAACAAACAACTGTTCGGTTCTGCCGGCATTTGTCAGCTCATAAATGAAAAGCATCTTCTCCGACAAGGAAGTATCCCTGCTGCCAATCATAGCCCTGGTAATTTCCTCACCTGTAAACTCTCTGATTTTACCGGCCAAACCGGCAGCTTCAGAAGAAAGGGATGAGCGATCTCCTGATTTTCTGTTTTCAGAGGAAAGAATAACAGTTTCAAACAGCACAGTGGAAGCGGGAAGGACTCCTGGGGTGTGAAACTCCTTTGGCGCTACCTGTTTTCCGGAGAAAAGCCTGTCGCCCGGACCGGCCGTTTCGATATATCCGCTGAGAACCAGTCCCTCATCATTCAGATAGATATCGCCCTCGCCTGCTCCGGCAAGTGTGGCCGTTATCTCTGCCAGCTGCTGATCGTGCTTCCCGTATAATGAACTTAAAAACCTGCCCAGATTCGGAAAGACCACAAAAACTTTATCCTCTTTCTTTCCCGAAGCAACCCAAACTCTCGAATAACCGGGAACCTTCCTTATATCATTTTCAAGGAAAGCCTGCTTCCCTGAATCCCCTATAAGCTTTTCCGAATTGCTTAAAAGCAACAGGCCCGAAACAAATGAAATATAGGCTGTATCGGTGGTTTCTCCGGTTTGATAGACAAACCTCAGGGTTGATTTGTTGTTTATTTTTATCTCCGCTGCCTCTTTAACACCTGCTGATAAGAGTAACTCTTTAACCTTCTTAAGTCTCACATACCCTGGAACGGCGATCGAAACCAGTGTGACAAGCTTTCCTTCCATTCCCGGAAAGAAAGAAATGACTGAGTGTCCCTGAGTCATTATCTCCTTGCATTCAGGCTTTTCAAGAAGATTCTTTATGAATCTCAAACGGTTGTTAAATGCATCAAACTCCTCCAGATTTGCCATCTCACCGGCAATCCCTTTACCTGAGGTAATCATGCTTATGAAATTCTTCAGATCAACTGTTTCAATAACAATACAGGCATCCTGCGAAACAGCCTTGTAAGGATCGGTAAACAAGACCTTCCTCCCCTGTTGAATGAAATAACCGGTTATGGCAAGACACGATACAAGTAGTATCACTAAAATAATGGCAATACGCTTTCCCACTTCAGGATCCTTTTTTTGATCTGTTCCAAAATTACAAAAAAAAGGTATAGCGTCTGCTTCAATTCTTAGCATATGAAGACGGTGAGAAAATGGAGGAATTTGTGCATTCTGGCATACATTTTGTATTTAATATACCAGAAGGAACACTCAACATCTCAATGATATCCCTGAACGTCCAGGGCAGCCAGGAAAAACAACTCCTGGCTTTCTATTTTTCAGAAAGGCTTGTAACCGATTATCTCCCTGACTTCCCTTACAGTCTTTGATGCACTGGCCCTGGCTTTCTCAGCGCCCTGAGCCACTACTTTTGCAAGATACCCGTTATCGGCAAGCAGTTCGTTAATACGAGCGCGTATGGGGTCGGTAACCGTGATTATATCTTCAGCAAGCTGCTTCTTCATATCTCCGTAACGTATTTCGCAGGAGGCATGCTTTTCCTTAAAGAACTTTAGTGTTTCGGGCTCTGAAACGACGCTCATTAACAGAAAAAGATTCTTTACAGCTTCGCCGGGCTCCTCGCCCGGTGAAGTCGGGCCCGCATCGGTGACAGCCCTCATCACCTTCTGCCTGATCTCTTTTGGAGTATCCGAAAGAAAAACCCCGTTGCCTTCACTTTTGCCCATCTTTCCCGAGCCGTCGAGACCCGGTATTTTAAGCAGCTGTTTCCCGAAGTTATATGCGTCCGGCTCAGGGAAGTAATTTACCCCATACATTGTGTTAAACCTCCTTGCAATATGACGGGTCATCTCCAGGTGTTGTTCCTGATCCTTCCCAACCGGTACCTTATTTGCCTTATGGATAATAATGTCAGCTGCCATAAGGACAGGATATGTTAAAAGTCCGGCGTTAACATTCTGGGGCTGAAGCCTGATCTTATCCTTGAACGAGGCAGTTCTTTCAAGTTCACCTACATAAGCGATCATATTAAGAAGAAGGTATAATTCGGAAACCTCAGGTACATCGCTCTGAATGAAAACAGTTGCCACTTCAGGATCGATACCGCATGCCAGGTATTCAGCAAGTACCTGTTTGATGTTACCATGCAGGTCATCGGGGTGTGGATGTGTGGTAAGCGCATGATAATCTGCAATAAAGAAATAACAATCGTTTTCCCTCTGCATCTTCAGAAAGTTACTTATTGCACCAAAATAATTTCCAAGGTGAAGTTTCCCTGTCGATCTGATACCACTTACTACTGTCTCCATTCATTAATAGGATAAAATTCACTGCAAAGCTAATTTATTTTTCGAAATTCAGAATTGGAGGGAAAATAGTACCTTTGCCCGATTAAATAATAATGGCCATGGAATCTACACGACAGAAGAAAGTATCCCGTTTAATTCAAAAAGAGCTGGCCGATATATTTCTCAAAAGAGGAAATGAGTTCGCTCACGGCAGGCTTGTTTCCCTTACAAAGGTTCGGGTCAGTCCCGATCTGTCCTTTGCAAGGGTCTATATCAGTATTTTTCCCGCAACAAACCAGGAAGAAGTCCTTCAGTCGATAACAGAGCACGGGTCAAAAATACGATTCGACCTCGGACAGAAAGTAAGATCACAGCTTCGTATTGTTCCCGATTTAGCCTACTACATCGACGACAGCCTCGATTACATTGACAAAATCGACAAGCTTCTGAAATCCTGATATATATGCAATACGAGCCAATAAAAAAAAGTGTCGGGAATTTCTTTTCCGGGTCGCTCCTGATGAGAAAAATCCTCTATTTCCTTCTTGATCTTCTGCTTCTGAGAGCCTGGCATGTGAAAAGAGCATTGAAACGAATAGCCGGTGATCTTCCCAATGACGCTTCGGTACTCGATGCCGGGTCAGGATTCGGACAGTATACCTGGAGGATGAGCCGGATGAACAGGGGCTGGAAGATAAAAGCTGTCGATATAAATCCCGACCACATCGAAGACTGTAAGAGGTTTTTTTCGAAAGCAGGGTTATCTGACAGGGTGATTTTCGATACAGGCGACCTTACAATACTTAATGATACAAGTTGTTACGATCTGATCCTGTCGGTTGACGTAATGGAACATATTGAAGAAGACGTGCTTGTATTTAAAAATTTCTTCGGCTCTCTTCACGAAAACGGCACCCTTGTTATTTCAACGCCTTCAGATCAGGGCGGATCGGATGTCCACGACGAATCAGAATCTTCATTCATCGACGAACATGTCAGGGACGGATACGGAATTAAAGATATAACTGAAAAACTTACCCTGGCAGGATTCACAGGTATCAGGGCTGTTTACACCTATGGCAGACCGGGAAATATTTCATGGCGGCTGTCGATGAAATATCCGGTTAAGATGCTTAACACCTCATATATCTTTTTCCTGGTTCTGCCCTTCTATTACATCTTATTTTTCCCTGTTTCGCTTATACTTAATGTTTTTGATCTCTTACTGACTCACAAAAAAGGTACAGGTCTTCTTGTTACCGCACGAAAGCAACAGAATTGAAACTCTCATTTTACATAGCAAAAAGATACCTGTTCGCAAAAAAATCGCGGAATGCAATCAATGTAATTTCGGCTGTGTCGGTTGCCGGTGTTGCAGTAGGCACAATGGCCCTTATAATAATCCTGTCGGTATTTAACGGGCTCGAAAAGATGGTAAGCGCCATTTTCAACACTTTTGACCCCGATATCAAAATTACCGCCATCCGAGGGAAGACATTCGAAATTGATTCTTCGAAACTGCAGCAGCTGGCAAATGTCAGAGGGGTTTTGTGCTATTCGCTTGTCATTGAGGAAAATGCCCTGCTGAAATATGGCGATAGGCAGTATATTGCAGCAATTAAGGGTGTTGACGACAATTATGCCCAGGTATCAGGCATCGACAGCACTATGTGGGAAGGTGAATTTATACTCCGGTCGGAAAAGGGAAGGCCATATGCAATTCCCGGCGTGGGTGTGGCCCAGTCTTTGGGACTTAGAATTAATTTTATAAGCCTGCTTAATATTTATGTTCCCCGAAAAAACGGAAGTGCGAATATAAATGCCGAAAATGCATTCAGTAAAAAGTATATTTCCCCGTCAGGGATATATCAGGTTGAAAAGGAGTATGATTCCAAATATGTGTACGTCCCGATTGAATTTGCCCGCGAACTCCTCGATAATGCAAACGGAGTAAGCGCTCTCGAGGTAAAATTTACCGGTAATGCCGAACCTGCATTTGTCCACAAAAAGATCTCTGCAATTTACGGAGACGGCTTTCTTGTAAGGAACAGGTATGAACAGCAGGAAATCTTTTACAAGGTTATGAAATCGGAGCGGCTTGCAATATTCTTCATTCTTACTCTGATACTTGTAATTGCTTCCTTCAATGTAATAGGTTCCCTTACAATGCTTATTATTGAGAAACAAAGGGATATAGGAATTCTACGGAGCCTTGGTGCCGATAATAATCTGATCCGTAAGATCTTCATATTCGAAGGCTGGCTTATATCGATAATCGGGGCTTCAGCCGGGATAGTCCTCGGATTTGTGATCTGCTGGCTCCAGGAGACCTTTGGACTGGTAAGGCTAAACAGCGAATCGCTTATGATGGATGCCTATCCTGTTGTTATGAAGTTAAAGGATTTTATTGTTGTCCCGGCAACAGTCCTTCTTATAGGCTACTGGGCAGCCTGGTACCCTGTAAGGTTTCTGACAAAGAGATTGCTGAACAGGGATGTGTAAAAATCAATTATTATCTTTACAAAAAATTCATTGAACCCATTCCGGAAAATTAAATGAGGAAACGCTCACGAAATATATTATCTCAGACACGGTTTGCAATCATTATTCTGGTACTTCTTGCAATCATGGGGTCATCGTGTTCAGACAGGAAGGCAAAGCTCGACCGCAGGAATATGATCCCTGAGAAAGAATTGGTTAAGCTTCTTACCGACTTGTACATTGCCGACGGTCTCATTACCCATCCCCACGTAAACAAGTGGTTTCCTTCACTCGACTCCATCTCGACATATTATCATATTATTGAAAAACACGGGTATACAAAAGCCACTCTCGATAAAACCCTGAAGTTTTATTTTTACAGGAAACCAAAGGAACTTATAAGTATCTACGACAATGTGCTTGGAGCACTGAGCGAAATGGACGCACATGTCGAGAAAGCCCTAATGTCAGAAAAAACACAATCAGAGAATTTATGGGCTGGAAATGATTACTATCCTTTCCCTGATACTCAGGGAGATAATCCTGCAAGCTTTGATGTTTATCTGAACAGGACAGGCACCTATACCCTGACCTTTACTGCAACTGTATTTCCCGATGATCAATCGGATAATCCGGGTATGATTGCCTTTACCTACTTTACTGATGTTTCGGGAAATGAGGTGAGAACCTACCTTAAACCAGAGAAATATATTAAAGACGGAATGCCTCATACTTATTCAACTACTGTTGTGGTAACGTCAGTTTCAAATATTCATTTCGCGGGCAATATTTACGCCACCGGGAGTAATCCTATCAACAGTGAAAAACATTCTTTCATCGAATCAATAAAGATAAGTTATACCTACATAGTGGCATGAGAAATCTGTCGGCCCATTATGTAATCACAAATGCCGGACCCATTCTCAAAAGGGCTGTAATTACTGTTGGTGATGATGGGACAATAATCA
>CAIMVD010000162.1 GCA_903844815.1 uncultured Bacteroidota bacterium
ATTTCCGTGCTTGGCCACTTTTACTCCCGCGCCTGCGAGTACGAAGGATGTGAGGGTTGAGATGTTGAAAGTATCCTTCCCGTCGCCACCAGTTCCGCACACGTCAATTGTATCATAATCGGACAAGTCGATCCTGGTACAGAGGTTCAGAAGAGCATCCCTGAAACCCGAGAGCTCCTCAACTGTAATTGAGCGCATAAGGTATACTGTAATGAATGCAGCAATTTCCGGATCAGAATAGTTTCCGGTGGCTATATTAGTCAGGACCCTTTCAGCTTCCGAACGGTTAAGGGTTTTATTATCAAGAAGATGGTTAAGTGTTTCGCGCATTGGTTTTAATAAATAAGTTAAATATTTCTTCTATTCTCTGTGAACCCAATACTCCTGGCCTGTCAAATCAGTCTTTCAGAAGTCCTTTGTGCCCTTTGAGTAATCCTTTGAGTCCTTTGTGTTTAAATGCTTTTTTTTACCACTAAGGACACTAAGGGTTACACTAAGGACTCCAAGGGGAAAGTCTCATTCAATTCTTCAGCCAGTTTTCAATAATCACCAAACCATGTTCTGTAAGTACCGATTCGGGATGGAATTGCAGACCTTTTACATCATATTCCTTATGGCTGATTCCCATTATTATGTTATTTTCATCGATCCCTGTAACAGTAAAACAACCCGGGAGACCTACGGAATCTACAACCCACGAATGGTAACGGCCCGCAACTATCGAAGCAGGCAATCCTGCAAATAAAGGTTCCGACGAAGCGGTAATGTAAACATCGGAAGCAATCCCATGATAAACTTCGCTTAGATTGAGCAGCTTTCCTCCAAAGGCCTCCCCTATTGCCTGATGACCAAGACAGATACCTAGTATACTTTTTGAAGAGGCGTATTTTCTAATCAGATCTATGCAGATGCCGGCCTGGGAAGGAACTCCCGGACCAGGTGAAAGGAGAATCTTGTCATAGCCTTCTACATCCTCAAGGTCAATCTCATCATTCCTGAAAACCGAAGGACATTCACCTGTCAGTTTTTCAATGTAATGAACAAGGTTATAGGTGAACGAATCATAATTGTCAATAACGAGTATCTTCTTCATATTCTCTTATTTTTAAACGTTTATCCCTCCTGCCATATCGATTGCCTTCCGAAGGGCTCCCAGCTTATTTTTTACCTCCTGGAGCTCTTTCTCCTCATCGGAGGCAGCAACAATTCCTGCACCTGCCTGGTAATACAGTTTATTTGCCTTGCTCAGAAAGGTCCTGATCATTATTGCATGGTTAAAATTACCCCTCAGGTCGAGAAACCCGATAGCGCCTCCGTAATAACCCCTGCTATTATTCTCATATTTATCTATAATCTTCATCGCCATATACTTGGGCGCTCCTGTGAGAGTGCCTGCCGGGAAGGTAGCAGAGACCATTTCAGCAACTGAGGCGCCTTCCTTCAGATCGCCCGAGACAGCTGACACGAGGTGGATCACATGTGAATAAAACTGAACCTCCCTGAAGCTATCGACTTTTACATTCCGGGCATGACGGCTAAGGTCGTTCCGCGCCAGGTCGACAAGCATCACGTGCTCTGAGTTTTCCTTGACATCGGTCACAAGCTGCTGAGCAAGGATCTTGTCGTTTTCATCGTCGCCGGTGCGTCGGAAGGTTCCTGCAATAGGATTAATGGATGCTTTGCCCTTGTTTATCTTCAGATGTGCCTCGGGCGATGAACCGAAGATCTTGTA
>CAIMVD010000163.1 GCA_903844815.1 uncultured Bacteroidota bacterium
ATTTCCGTGCTTGGCCACTTTTACTCCCGCGCCTGCGAGTACGAAGGATGTGAGGGTTGAGATGTTGAAAGTATCCTTCCCGTCGCCACCAGTTCCGCACACGTCAATTGTATCATAATCGGACAAGTCGATCCTGGTACAAAGGTTCAGAAGAGCATCCCTGAAACCCGAGAGCTCCTCAACTGTAATTGAGCGCATGAGGTAAACTGTTATGAATGCGGCAATTTCCGGATCAGAATAGTTTCCTGTGGCTATGTTTGTCAGGACCCTTTCAGCCTCTGACCGGTTAAGGGTTTTATTATCAAGAAGATGGTTAAGTGTTTCGCGCATTGGTTATGATAAATATGTTAAATGTTTATTCTATAACTTCTTAACCCCTTCCCCGGGGCTTGTTGAAAAAATCAACTCCTTAGAATTCTTACCTTTGTGTACCTTATCATAAACCTTCGAGTTCTTTGTGTTTAAGTGTTTTATGTTTAAACACGAAGGACACTAAGGCTTTAGGTAAGGGCACAAAGGACTAAATAATGACATTCCCGACAGTCCCAAAGGGGAGGGTTTCGTCTAATTCTTCAGCCAGTTTTCAATAATCACCAAACCATGTTCTGTAAGTACCGATTCGGGATGGAATTGCAGACCTTTTACATCATATTCCTTATGGCTAATTCCCATAATGATATTATTTTCATCGATACCCGTAACTGTAAAACAGCCTGGTAAGCCTTCGGAATCCACGACCCACGAATGGTAACGGCCCGCAACTATCGAAGCAGGCAATCCTGCAAACAGGGGTTCTGATGATGCAGTAATGTAAACATCGGAAGCAATCCCATGATAAACTTCGCTTAGATTGAGCAGCTTTCCTCCAAAGGCCTCGCCTATTGCCTGATGACCAAGACAGATCCCGAGTATACTTTTTGAAGAGGCGTATTTTCTAATCAGATCTATGCAGATGCCCGCCTGGGAAGGAACTCCCGGACCAGGTGAAAGGAGAATCTTGTCATAGCCTTCTACATCCTCAAGGTCAATCTCATCATTCCTGAAAACCGACGGGCATTCACCTGTCAGCTTTTCAATGTAATGAACAAGGTTATAGGTAAACGAATCATAATTGTCAATAACCAGTATCTTTTTCATATTGCCTTATTTTAAACGTTTATTCCACCTGCCATATCAATAGCCTTCCGCAGGGCTCCCAGCTTATTTTTTACCTCCTGGAGCTCTTTCTCCTCATCGGAGGCAGCAACAATTCCTGCACCTGCCTGAAAATACAGTTTATTGGCCTTGCTCAGGAAGGTCCTTATCATTATTGCATGATTAAAATTACCCCTCAGGTCGAGAAATCCGATAGCGCCTCCATAATAACCCCTGCTGTTATGCTCGTATTTATCGATAATCTTCATTGCCATATACTTGGGAGCTCCTGTAAGGGTGCCGGCAGGAAATGTTGCAGAGACCATTTCAGCAACAGAGGCGCCTTCCTTCAGATCGCCCGAGACAGCTGACACGAGGTGGATCACATGTGAATAGAACTGAACCTCCCTGAAACTATCGACTTTTACGTTGCGGGCATGACGGCTAAGGTCATTCCGGGCCAGGTCGACAAGCATCACGTGCTCCGAGTTCTCCTTGACATCGGTCACGAGCTGCTGAGCCAGGATCTTGTCGTTTTCATCGTCGCCGGTGCGTCGGAAGGTTCCTGCAATAGGATTAATGGATGCTTTGCCCTTGTTTATCTTCAGATGTGCCTCGGGCGATGAACCGAAGATCTTGTAACTACCGTAATCAAAGTAGAACAGGTACGGAGAAGGGTTTACCGACCGCAGAGCCCTGTAGACGTTGAACTCATCCCCCGTGAACTGCCGTGAAAACTGCCTCGACATTACAACCTGGAAGACATCACCCGCATGGCAATGTTCCTTTCCCCTGGCGACAATCTCTTTATACTGATCATCCGACATGCTGCTTTCCTCCTCGTCTGAAGGTGTGAAGGTATACAGCGAAAGGTTGCGGCTGTTTATGAGAGTCTCAATCCTGCCAGGCTCCCCTTTTTCATCATTTATTTGGTTTTCAATGATCTGAAGAGTATTCTGGAAATGGTTTATCGCGATAATATATTTGTAAAGATGGTATCTTACATCGGGGATCTTATGCTCATAGCCGGGATTTGGTTTCAGATCGATTGTTTCAAAATACCTTATGGCATCATACGAGATGTAACCGAAAAGGCCGTTTACAGGGATTGAGACATCGGTTGCATCCTGATCGAAGGCAGAAGTAAAAGCTGAAAACCGTTCATTGAATGTAGTTTTACCGGTAACAGGAGTGATTATCTCTGAAGAATCGGGATAGGTCTCGGTAACTTTCCCGTCATCGACCCCAAAACCAGCCATGGGCTGCATGCAGATGAAGGAGTAACTGTTCTCGTTACCGTGATAGTCGGAGCTTTCGAGCAATAGCGAATTTGGATATATATCCCTAATCCTAAGATATATACTTACCGGTGTAATTATATCGGCCAGAAGAGTGCGGGAGGTTGTCGTAATTTTAAACGTTGCCATATTATCGTTATATTTTTTTACTTTCTATTCAACTCTTAAAAATCAAAAAGCCCGTCGTGAGTACGACAGGCCTTTTTATATCTTGGGTATATACAAACAGGGGTCAGCTCACACTATTTTGTGAATTTCGTTGTGCCACCACCACCAATTTGTTTTAACAATATTCATTTTCAGATCATTTTTCGTTGACAAAAGTAAGTGAAGTTTCCGAAATAGCAAATTTTTGAAATATTTTTTGCAATTTACTGATTTGATAAAGATATAAAGCTGGTTTGGTCAGTGAGCTCTCTTAAGTAGAAAGCAATCCTACAGTTGTAAACATTTGACCATATCGGAGTACTGGTTATTTAAGGTTCATAAGCTTATGTTACTTAAAATGTGTGCGAAATATGCCGGATTTTTGCTTTTACGGCTTACTATGAGGAGAAAATATTTTATATATAATGGAGATCCCGG
Organism: uncultured Bacteroidota bacterium; assembly: GCA_903844815.1. Lineage (GTDB taxonomy): Bacteria > Bacteroidota > Bacteroidia > Bacteroidales > VadinHA17 > LD21. Next base: position 3,018 of record CAIMVD010000163.1, read on the forward strand.
TTACAAAGCTATACTTATAATCATTTACAGTAGGTTTGCCCCATTGTGTTTTATAGAATGGACTTATGGATCTAAAATAAAAGAGTTGTACGCCGTATTTCCCAGGTTGATAAGTAAGGTTCAATGAGTATCCTAACTCATTCGGATAAAACTTAGAATTGCCAAATGCTCTCCAATCTTTATTTGTGGCGACTAAATAATTAAAATTAAAACTTACTTCAGGAGAAATACAAGAGATGTATTTATTTCCTGAATTTACAAATGGGAAAAAACTTATAACAGGGGATAGACTCAGGTAATGATTTGAATATATAGTCTTTTCCGCTGGTGTTATAGATGTATTCCCTTTTAGAAGATACAATAATTCAATTCCTATACTAAAATATCTTGATACTTTATAGGTATATTGACCACCAATTAATCCACCAATCCGATCATCAAATCCTGCTATTATCAGGTTAGTTGCAGGCTCCTGCACCGTTTTAGTTTTACAATTTGAAATTCCTGCTTTAAAAGACAGGGTACTCGTCTGCCCATTAGCAACTCCAACAGCCAAAACCATTAAAACGGGTAAAAAGAAGTTCTTTATCATAAATCTATATTTAGTTTAACTGTATCCGTGGAGTATGCTGCAAAAATTCCATCCCCTTTCATAATATTTGATCGAATTTGTATGGCAGTAGTGAACATATCACCATTCGTATAATCGAATTCATCAACATCCTTAAAAAACTCATAACCTGCTTCTGTGATGCTGAATAATATAACATCTATATGATTATAATACAAAGGTTTATTATTAACCCTTCCTGCTGCCAAAGTTAGTTTTCTTTCATAAGAATAACCCTGGGAACTGAACAACTTATCACTGAACACAGCAGAAGGATTAAAAATCCTGTAAACCACATCTGACTTAGC
>CAIMVD010000164.1 GCA_903844815.1 uncultured Bacteroidota bacterium
AAATAACGAGTAGAATATAACGATTTTAAGATATTAAGATTTGCATATCTTTATTTATCTGTTTAAATTTGCTGTACAATAAAAATAAGAGCTATGACACAGTATGAATTTAATCAGAATCTAATCGGGATGAAGTCAAACCTCCAGAGGTTTGCAATGAGCCTGACCTCGGACCGTGATACTGCTCTGGATCTGGTTCAGGATACCTATCTTAAAGCTATAACTTACAAGGATAAGTTTGTCGACTATACGAACCTGAAAGCATGGGTTTTCACAATAATGAAGAATACCTTCATAAACAACTACAGGCGCAATGTGAAGGAAAATACAATTATTGACGGGACACAGGACCTGTATTATATAAATCAGCCGGGCGACAAGGGTTTCATCTCACCCGAATCACATTATTCGGAGAATGAGATTGAAAATGCAATAAACTCGCTTGCCGATGAATTCAGGATCCCGTTTCGGATGCATATCGAGGGCTATAAATACAAGGAGATTGCCGACGAACTTGGTTTAAAGATCGGTACAGTAAAGAGCAGGATATTCTTTACGAGACAGAAATTAATGCTTATGTTAAAAGATTACGTGAGATAATGTTGATTGATTGAAAGTTGGTTTGTTAAATTGGTATGAAAAAGGCTGATAGTATCAGCCTTTTTTATTTATTTTCCATAGAGTTCCTGTCAGTACGAACAAAAGAAAAAGCCCTGATACAACCCAGGCCCATACATTAGGCATCTTCGATTCGGCATGCATTTCATAAGTCTGCGACATAAAAAATTCTGATTTTACGGGCCACATTATTTCGCCATTTCTCATTATAAACCCATTTGAAGCTGTAACTCTTCCGGGCATCACAAAAATAACTGTATAGCCTGCAAAAGAAATATTCGGTTCGAGCCGTTTGTCAACGATAGCTTCAGCACTGTCAGCCTCTGCCTTGAAATTTTTGTACCCCCGGGTACCCAGGATTGCATAAATCACACTGTCTCCTTTTGGTTCAAATACAATAATCGTATCTACAATTTTAGATTCAAGCAGCTTAAGTTTCTCCTTTGTGAACTTCTCATCGCCCCTGCCAGCTGTGAGTTTTGAAAATTCTTCGATCCATTCCGAAACAGCGCTTGACCAGAAACATCTGTCAGTTTTAGTCTTAATGCTGTTATTCATCTCCTTATATTTTGTGCTGTCTGCACCTGAAAGCTTTTCAGTAATAATACTTTCGGGAAGATAGAAGAAATCCAGTTCATCTTTCGTCATAAATTTTTCAAGAGGATATCCTGAAAGGAGGCTCTTATCGAGTTTTTCCGAAAAGGTATAAACCGTATTGAACCATCTGAACTTCCTTGTGAATGACGCGCTCCTTGGAATCTTCCTATTGGCGCCGTTTTCATTAAGGTACTCCCCGTTTATCTCCTCAACGTTTTTAAATGATTTCTCAGCCGTTTTGAACCAGGTTGTATCATTCTTTACACCAATTGAAATACTGTCTTTCACACTCCAGGTGCTGTCAATAGGAACCTGAACCACCGATTTATCGAATTTATTTTTTGTATTCCGCATCTCAATTTTCCGGGTTACGGACCCGTCGGTGTGAATTATATTTGTTACAACCGTTTCCGGCTCATCGCACGCCGCTGCAAAGATCAGCAACATAAGGAAAATGGTTTTTATTGGTTTGTGTTCCATGACATCAAAGTTTAGTTTTACTTAATTTTTTTTGTTGGGATTTTTCCTCAATCAGTTTTCTCAGTTCAGGGTCTTCATTAATGAGTTTCACTAATTCACCATAATCCGATTGAAGCTTTGAATATGAATCAAGAAGTTGCTCTATTTTATCTTCCGGTATTTTAACCTCACTCTCAGAAAATCCTCTGCCTCCCCTTCCCATCATGAGTAGTTTTTTTTCATTAATCCGGGGCTGGTACTTTACGTTTTCAATTTCTGAAACCACAATTCTGTTATTAAGAAAGTTAAGTTGCCTCAGAATAATGCTCTGCTGCCATACGAAAACGCCAACGAGTATTACAGATGCAGCTATAAGACTCCTTCTTATCCATCCGATATATACCCAGCCAAAGAGGAAGTTGATAACAGAATCAGCAGATATCCGTCCCCTGTTTCTTTCTGAAATTAACCTCATGACCTCTCTTTCAAGATTATCAGTTGAACCTAACTCTGGTGTCGATTCACGCAGCAGTTTAATAACTTTCCTGTAATTTTCACTTTCAGTTCCCATCACTTTAAATATTTTTCAACCATCCCTGAAATATTCTTACGCGCATGATAAAGGTTTGCCTTAATTATCGTCTTGCTCATTCCTGTTATTTCAGCAATTTCGTCGTGCGACATTGCCTCAATTTCGGAAAGAATAAATACAGCCTTCTGGTTAGGGCTCAGCCGGTTTGTAAGCATACTCAGTATCCGGGCAGAATCCTCGTTGTCAAGGGGTGTTGAATTTGAGCCTGAAACAATTTCCGATAAATGGTTCCAGGTCTTTTCATCGGCTGAAAATTCAGGGTTATTCTTTGTTCTGCGCAACTGATCATAGCATTTGTTCAGTACTATCCTGTATACCCAGGTCCTGTATGCTTCTGCCGACCTTATCTTCCCTATTTTCTGCCATATCGCAACCATGGTTTCCTGTACAATATCTTTTGCATTGTCCTCGTCTCCAACCATCCTGAATGCAACCGAAAAAGCAAACGGGGCTGAAACATGAATCAGTTTGCTGAAATTTTCAAAATTTCCGCCCCTGCACTCTTCTATTAATTGATATTCTGTCAAAATTCTTCGCGTTTTGTAATATTAAGACGTCAAATCAAAGGCAAGGTAAAAAAGAAAAGATGGGATTTTCGAAAATAATAAATATTAAGGTGAAGAAAGATTATGTAATACTAAGGCAATTCTCCCTGAAGTCAAATTTTAAATCTTCCTCTCTCTGTGTACCTCTGTGGTTCTCAGTGATCTCTGTGTAAGTTCTTAAAAAATAGTTACACAGAGAGACACAGAGGAGGCACTGAGAGACACAGAGAGCTTATCAGATCCAATGTTTTTGTATTATTTTATTGTTCTTGTTTTGTAACAAATGTTACATTCCTCATGAATCGTTCGTAGGTACGGCGTTCGATTGCAGTTCCTTTGAATAAGATATTGAATTGCTCCGGGGTAAGGTTTTTCCAATCATCAGCTGTCATCAGCCGGACCTCCTCCTTCATCTCAAACTGAGGCATTGTGTGTTGTTTCGCTTTCTTATTCCAGGGACAAACCTCCTGGCACTTATCGCACCCGAACACCCTTCCTTCCATCATGGGACCCATATCATCCGGCGCAGGTTCCTTGTTTTCTATTGTCTGGTATGAAATACACTTAGAGGCATTGATTGTCCTGTTTTCGTTAATTGCATGGGTAGGGCAACTATCGATGCACAGCCTGCAGGCACCGCAAAGGTCTTCGGTAAATGGCTGATCTAATGGAAGTTCTGTGTCGAGAACTATTACCCCTAAAAAAAAGAATGAACCTAATGTATTATTTATAAGAATAGAATGGCGACCCTGCCATCCAAGTCCAGCCTCCATGGCCCATGCTTTTTCAAGGATGGGCGCAGAATCGACAAATGGCCGGCCACTGCTCCCCGGGAGTATTACCTTAATATAGTTGAGTAATATTTCAAGTTTTTCCGTAACGACATCATGGTAATTTTTACCATATGCGTACCTGGACAGAACCGGAATATTTTCCCCTTCCTGCTTGTTCTCAGTGAAATAATTAAGCCCTGTAACAATTACTGACTTTGCTCCGGGAACAAGGAAATCCGGGTTTATTCTCTTTTCGGTGTTACGGCAGAGGTAATTCATATTACCGTTCATCCCTGCCATACACCAGTCCTTAATAATCTGTTCACGTTCCGTCAGAACCCTTGCCGCGGCAATTCCGCAGAGGTCAAATCCTGTATTGAAAGCCTTCTCCCTTATCAGCTCCGACAGGTTCTTTTCAGCCGGGTTGGCCATATATTCGGTTTTTACAAAAATCCAAGCTCAAGCTTAGCCTCATCAGTAAGCATGCTTCTATCCCAGGGTGGACTAAATGTAAGTTTCAGATCGCACTCCTTTACTCCCCTGGTTCCGCCTACCTTGTATTTCACCTCTTCAAAAAGTTCCTCGGCCATGGGGCAATTCGGGGCTGTTAAAGTCATTGTAATATGAGCGATATTATCATCGTCAACATTAATTTCGTAGATGAGACCCAGGTCATAAATATTAACAGGGATCTCGGGATCGTAGATGCCCCTGAGCACAGTTCCTATTCTTGTTTCAATCTCAAGTTTTTCAGTAGCGTCCATCTTGGAGAATTATTTATTTTTTGCATCAAAAGCCATAGCATAGAGCTTCATCTGGCGAACCATTGAAAGAAGCCCGTTCGACCGTGTCGGCGAAAGGTTTTGCCTTAACCCGATCTTGTCGATGAAGTACAGGTCGGCCGAAAGGATCTCCTCGGGTGTCCTGCTTGACAGAACTTTAATCAGAAGCGCAACAATGCCCCTGGTTATTATTGCGTCACTGTCGGCGGTAAAACTTATTATTCCCCCGTTAAAGGAGGGATAAAGCCAAACCTTCGACTGGCACCCTTCTATAAGAAAATCCTTAACCTTGAATTTAGGATCAATAACAGGAAGGTCCTTCCCCAGATCTATAAGAAGGTTGTATTTGTCCATCCAGTCATCGAACAATGAAAACTCGTCAGTAATGGAATCCTGTATTTCGTTGATTGTCATGATATTTAATTATGCGAACATGATTTTAACCCTCTCAATTCCGGCAACGAGGGAGTCAATTTCATCCTTTGTGTTATAAAAGCAAAGCGAAGCCCTCACCGTACCGTCTATTCCGTAGCGGTCCATCACAGGCTGCGCGCAATGGGTTCCTGTACGCACGGCTATTCCCATCTTATCGAGTATCATCCCCGTATCGTACTGATGTATCTTTTCGAGTAAAAAGGAAATGGTTGAGATCTTTTCCTTCGCATTTCCGTAAATTTTCAGCCCCTTTATTGACGAAAGCCTTTCGGTTGCATACCGGAGCAATTCTTTTTCCATCGCTGCAATGTTTTCACGTCCCAGACCTTCCAGATAATCAAGGGCGGAAGCCAGGCATATTGCTCCGGGATAGTTCATTGTTCCTGCTTCAAACTTAAAAGGAAGTTCATTATACGTTGTCTTTTCGAATGTGACTTTATCCACCATATCACCTCCTCCCTGGAAGGGGGGAAGTTCTGTAAGCCATTTCTCCTTCCCGAAAAGGACACCAATACCATTTGGTCCATAGATCTTATGACCCGAGAATACGTAAAAGTCACAGTCAAGATCCGTAACATCAATATTCCCATGCTGGACTCCCTGGGCTCCGTCGACCATTACAGGGACATCGATTGCGTGGGCGGCTGCAATTATTTCCTTAAGCGGAAGAACAGTACCAAGCGCATTTGATGCCTGGGTAACTGATACCAGCCTGGTCCTGGGAGAAAGCAGCCTGTAATATTCCGAAAGGACTATCTCTCCCGAATCGTCCACAGGGATCACCTTCAGGATGGCGCCTTTTCTCTCGCACATCATCTGCCACGGAACAATATTGGCATGATGTTCGAGCCAGCTGACTAATATTTCATCTCCTGGGTTTATATACCTTTCCCCGAAAGAGAAAGCAATTCCGTTTATTGAGCCTGTCGTACCTGAAGTAAAGATTATCTCTTCCTTCTTTCCGGCATTTAAAAATGATTTTACAGTTTCCCTGGCATTTTCGAAGGCTTCGGAAGAAGCGTCGCTGAGATAATGTATACCTCTGTGTATGTTTCCGTTAAATTCAGTAAAAACCTCTTCCTGACGGTCGATGACGCACCTGGGTTTCTGAGTCGTGGCGCCATTGTCGAAATAGATCAGCGGTTTACCATATATTTTCCTCTGAAGAATGGGGAAATCAGCCCTTATCTCATTAATATCTTTCACTTAATCATAAAATTATCCGCACTTTACCATACAGCTTGCACAACGCGACAGTTCGCCCCTGAGACGCTGCATAACAAGGTTATCCATTCTTTCACGAAGAGCCTCTATCTTAATGTTCTGTATCACTTCATGCGCAAACCCGAACATAAGCATAACCCTGGCCTCGCGCTTATTAATTCCCCGTGACTGCAGATAAAAAAGCGATTCATCATCGAGCTGGCCAATTGTAGCCCCATGGCTGCATTTTACATCATCCGCATAAATTTCGAGCTGCGGCTTGGTATCCATTTTTGCATCATCGGTAAGAAGAATATTGTTGTTCCTCTGATAGGCCAGGGTTCCCTGTGCATCGGGGCGAACAAGGATACGACCATTGAAAGCTCCGGTTGCCACGTCGTCAAGAACACCCTTGAAGAGCTGGTTACTTGTGCAGTTCGGAGAGGAGTGAACAACACTGACAAAATTGTCGATATGCTGGAACTTATCTCCCAAAAACAGCCCGTAAGAGTTACTCTCCGCCCTTTCTCCCCCAAGATTATGATAGGTACTGTTCCTGACAAGTCCACCATGAAGGGTAAGGTTGTTTGAAGAAGCAACACTGTTTTTCTCCTGATGAATAAAGGTATGCGTAATCTTGCATGCTGTATTATGTTCATTCTGAACCCTTATAAGATCAAAATGCGAATTCTCTCCGACATAGGCTTCGGTTACTGCATTTGTCAGAAACTTGCCCGGAGAAAGAGTATGGTCGCAGATTATAAGAGTGAACTCGGCATTTTTTTCAACGATTATAAGGTTCCTGTGCTGGTTGAAAATATCCTCTTCAGCATGTACGAGGTTTACCACCTGCACAGGCTGGGCAACTACTACGCCTTCAGGAACATAAATAAAGACTCCATCGGAGGCCATGGCTGTGTTGAGATGCACGAGACCATCCTTGTCGGTTTGTGCATATTTCCCGTAATGTTTCTCCACCAGGTCGGGAAACCTGACAGCAGCTTCGTTCAGGCTGCCTATCCACACTCCGTTTGGAAACTGATGCAGTTTGCCGTTTAAAGTCGGATAGAATCCATTTAACAGTACAATACCCTGAGCATCAAGGTCTGCAACATCGCATCGGAACTCATCGGCCTTTGCAAAGTCCGCTTCGACGGGCATAAACAAACTCCTGTAGTCGTGGTCGAAAAAGACATTAAGGTTTGTATACTTATAATCCTCATTCTTCCGGGTGGGAACGCCCAACTCGGTAAATTTCTCAAACGCCTTCTGCCTGAACGAATTGATATAAGGGCTCGAAATACCGTTTATCCTGTCGATATTATCATTGTAAAGGTTAAGATACCTGGCTGTTACTTCAGATACTGCGCTCATACAAGTATGTTATTTTCAACTTCTTTCTTGATCCAGTCATAGCCCTTTTCCTCAAGTTCGAGGGCAAGTTCCTTGCCGGCTGTCTTAACTATCCTGCCATCGTAAAGCACATGAACGACGTCGGGAACAATATAATCGAGAAGTCTCTGATAGTGAGTGATCACAATGAAGGAGTTATCGGCCCGCTTGATCTTATTGACTCCGTTGGCAACTATCCTGAGTGCATCAATATCGAGACCGGAATCTGTTTCGTCGAGTATAGCAAGTTTCGGCTCAAGCATAGCCATCTGGAAGATCTCATTCTTCTTCTTCTCTCCTCCCGAAAATCCCTCATTCACCGATCTGTTGGCAAGTTTGGAATCGATTTCTACCAGTTCTTTTTTCTCGCGCATCAGCTTCAGGAAATCAGAAGCCGAAAGTGGGTCGAGACCCTTGTGTTTACGATGTTCGTTAACGGCAGTCTTCATGAAATTAACCATACTCACGCCCGGGATCTCAATAGGATACTGGAAGCCAAGGAAGATTCCCTCCTTTGCACGGTCTTCTGCAGCCATCTCAAGCAGGTTCTTACCATAATATGTGACAGTTCCTCCGGTTACCACTCCGAGCTCACGACCGGCAAGGACAGCAGCAAGCGTGCTTTTCCCCGATCCGTTTGGCCCCATGATTGCGTGGATCTCGCCCGGTCTTATTTTAAGACTGATTCCCTTCAATATATTCTTGCCGTTTATGGCGACTTTCAAATTATCAATAACAAGCATAATATCTAACAATTGTAAATTTAAACCCTTTTAACCTACACTTCCTTCGAGACTTATCTGAAGCAGTTTCTGTGCCTCAACCGCAAATTCCATTGGCAGTTTATTTATCACCTCCCGCGCATATCCGTTCACTATCAGACCAATGGCATCCTCTGTGGATATTCCTCTCTGGTTGCAGTAAAAAATCTGGTCTTCACCTATCCTGGATGTTGTAGCCTCGTGCTCAACAATTGCGCTCTGGTTATCGACCTCGAGGTAGGGGAAGGTATGTGCTCCGCACTTATCTCCCAGGAGCAGGGAGTCGCACTGTGAATAGTTTCTTGCATTTGTGGCATTCTTCAGGACCTTGACAAGTCCGCGGTAGCTGTTCTGTCCTCTTCCTGCAGAAATGCCTTTTGAAACGATTGTGCTCTTTGTGTTTTTTCCGATATGGATCATCTTGGTTCCGGTATCGGCCTGCTGGTGGTTGTTGGTCACAGCTACCGAATAGAACTCACCGATTGAATTATCACCTCTCAGAATACAGGATGGATATTTCCAGGTGATGGCCGAACCTGTTTCTATCTGTGTCCAGGAGATCTTCGAACTTTCACCCCTGCATATTCCCCTTTTTGTCACAAAATTAAAGATCCCTCCTTTGCCTTCCTTGTTGCCTGGATACCAGTTCTGTACTGTTGAATACTTTACTTCGGCATTTTTTTCGGCTATTATCTCGACAATGGCTGCATGGAGCTGATTCTCATCACGCTGGGGAGCGGTACAACCCTCAAGGTAGCTGACATAGGCTTCCTCATCGGCAATAAGCAGAGTACGTTCAAACTGTCCTGTGTTTGCAGCGTTGATCCTGAAATATGTAGAAAGCTCCATAGGGCATCTGACACCCTTGGGTATATAGCAGAACGAACCGTCGCTGAAGACTGCAGAGTTGAGTGTCGCAAAAAAATTGTCGGTATATGGCACTACCGTTCCCATGTATCTTCTTACCAGTTCGGGGTATTCCTTAACGGCATCGCTGAACGAACAGAAGATAATCCCCATTTCGGCCAGGGTTTCCTTAAACGTTGTTTTTACCGAGACGCTGTCCATTACAGCATCTACTGCTACGCCTGCCAGATGTGCCTGTTCAATAAGAGGTATTCCCAGTTTGTCGAAGGTCCTTTTCAGTTCGGGATCAATATCATCGATGCTGTTAAGGGCCGGACGCTGTTTCGGGGCAGCATAAAAGATAATTTCCTGGTAATTAATTTCAGGGATCCTGAGGTTTGGCCAGACAGGCATTTTCATTGTAAGCCAGTGCCTGTAAGCCTTCAGCCGGAACTCAAGCAGCCATTCGGGCTCATTTTTTTTGGCCGATATTATCCTTACAACATCCTCATTCAGACCCTTCTGTATCTTCTCAGTCTCAATGTCGGAATGGAATCCGTATTTATATTCTCCCGATGTTACTTCATCTAATATACTATCTTGTTCTTTTTCCATCTTATTCTTGTCAACAGCTTTTTTCCCTGATCAATAAACAAGCCGGACGGTTAATTGTTGCAAATTCAACATGTTTGTTTCCGTATTATACCCACAAAAATAATAAACCCGGCCGCTTAATTATAATTAATCTAAATAAACATACAAAAATAGAAAAAATCCAGAACATGTAAAAAAATGAGGGGAGATATTCGGAATGAAAACTCCTTTATTATTGAAGTACGTAAACTGACATTTGCATTTTCCCCTTAGTGTTCCTTAGTTCTTCCCTTTGTGACCTTCGTGGTAAAAAAAAATATACTAAAAAAATTCCGGAAACCTGTTGGCATCCGGAACCTTATAAACGTTAAAAAGTATTTTAGAAAGATCAGCCCTTTCTGCTTTCCTTGTATTCCCTGATAAGTGATTGAAAGGTCTCTTTAACTGATAATATTTTTGTTGCCCTGAAGGCATTTGCCCCCGCGAAGGCATAACCGTGCTCGAAATTGCCTTTCATGGCATTGACAAGAGCAATGATTATACAATACGGACTTTTCGAAATATCACAAGTCTTGATACATTTGAAAGGACAAACCTTAGGTTGTTTTTTACCGTCCCTGACCTTTAGGATAAAATTGCTTAGAATAGCCCGGCCCGGCATCCCAACGGGTGATTTTATTATTTCAATATCCTTTTCCTGAGCGCCAATGTATGCTTGTTTGAATTTCATTGAGGCATCGCATTCGTCGGTTGTCACAAAACGCGTACCCATCTGAACTCCTGAGGCACCCAGATTCATAACTTTGTTGATATCTTCGCCTGTATATATTCCACCTGCGGCAATCAGGGGAATCTTCTGTCCGTATTTATCTTCAAATGTCTTCAGTTCGGTAACTATCTCCGGGACGAGTTTCTCGAGTGAATAATCTGCATCGTTTATCTGGTCTTCCTTGAAACCAAGATGGCCTCCTGCCTTGGGACCTTCCACAATAACCGCATCGGGCAGGTAATCATAGTTTGTCTTCCATTTTTCGCAGATAACCCTTGCTGCCCTGGCCGAAGAAACAATTGGAATCAGTTTGGTAACGCTGTCCTTCTTCAGAAAAGAAGGTAAATCAAGTGGTAACCCTGCACCTGCTATTATAATATCGGCCTTTTCTGAGATTGAAGTCCTGATCATATCTGCAAAATTGGTCATAGCGACCATCACATTCACGCCGATAACTCCAAGTGTTTTTTCACGAGCCTTCCTTAACTCTTCCTTAAGACCATGGATGCTTGCTTCAAGATAGTCAGAAGAGAAATCCTTATAGAGAAGTCCTAAACCCGCACTTGATATTATCCCTGCTCCGCCTTCATTCGCAACTGCCGATGCAAGCCCCGAAAGCGATATCCCGACACCCATGCCCCCCTGAATTACCGGCACTTCCAGAACAAGATTGCCAATTCTTAATTTATTCATTTTGAGTTTATTAATAACTTACAAATGTAAGCTAATAATCTTTATCTGAAGAAAATTAGTGATATTTAACATATATTTAATAAAAATCATTAAGCTCGCAGATCCTAAGATTGGCCTTACTTATGATGTATAACACAGATTAACCGGTGAATAAAAAAGAAACATATTATTTTCTTGGAAACTGTCTTTCAATCGGCGACAACCCTGAATTCATTTCCCGGTTTAAAGAATTATCGGCCCTTGAAGCTGTAGATTGGGAAGGATTTGTCAGGTTAGCAAGTGTCCATCTGGTTACTCCTCTTTTCTTTCCGAAATTCCGCGAAAACAATCTCCTGGATTATCTTCCTGCCGAACTCGGGTCGTACCTGGAAGAGATCTATTTATTGAATCTCAACAGGAATAAAAAGTTGATTTTACAAATAGATGAGATCAACCTGGAACTTAACTATAAAGATATTTATCCCATTTATCTTAAAGGAGCCGGTAACCTTCTCGATGGCCTTTACAGCGATCCCGGGGAACGGATCATGGTCGATATTGACCTGCTGACGTCTGATGAGGATTTTTTAAAATCAGTCGAGATCCTCAGAAGTATTGGATATAACAACCCCGAAACGACGGATGTCGATACCATTACCTGTCAACACTATCCGAGAATGATGAGGGATGGCACTGTATCCGGGATAGAGGTTCACAGGCTGCCTGTATCGGTGAAATATTCAAAATTGCTTAATTACGATATCATTGCCGGGGAGATGCGAACACCTGAGGGCAGGCCCGGATGCCTTGTCCTTTCCGATAAGCATAAGGTGATGCTTAGTTTTATTCACAGTCAGCTGAGTCACCGGGGGCACAAATACGGTACCGCCTCGCTCAGGGATGTTTATGATTTATGGCTCTTGTCAAAAAGAATAAACTATGCTGATATCCACTTCCCGGAACCGATTATCAGTAAAGCATCTGACTATTTTTATCTTATGGGAAGGATTACGGGATCTGAGGGGATAAGAACAGAGAGGAAACCGGGAAAATTCTCTGTCTTTCTACTGAAGCACGACATGAACCTGACATCTGAAACGCTGTATAAGATAAATCTGGTTGTGATTCAGCTTTCGGCATACTTCAATGCATTTGTCTCAATATTTACTTCACGCAAAATCCGTACTTCGGTTATTAAAAAACTCTCTTCAAGAGAATGGTACGCGAAACATATTAAAACCTGGAAAAGGCTGATTGGAATCTAACCCGTGGTTCTTCATTTAATGATTTAGTGAAGGTTTCCTTATGTAAATACCCTGGTTTTAGCAGACATTATTTAGGAATCATATCCCCTGAAAAATGTTAATATTACTAAATTTTAGTTTTTATTTAGAAAATATTGAATGTTTTAGCTTGTTTATTTTAAGGATGTTATATCTTTGAATCGAATCTGACAACTCTTTCAGATCGGGGACTTCACATTAATTTTTAAATCTGGTTTTGATTTATTTCGGCTATAGTTGCGCAATTATTTTAGTAATGCAAAACTTTGGAACTAGGAGAAATCATAAAACAACTGCGGGGGTAAAGGAGTAAACAGCATTTTTAACAAATCATTTAACTGGGAAAAAGTCAATTCCGGCTTACTTCAGCTTTTCAGCTTTGTGGTCTCTTCTGTAAACTTTTGAATAATCAGGTTCCTAAACCTGATCATAAGTATATATCTAAAAAAGAAGAGACATGAAATACTTTCTAAAAATTCGGGCAAGATTATTGACGGTGATTATCGGTTTGATGCTAACTTTATCACTGGCGCAGGCAACAACATATTATTCAAGGGCCACAGGTAACTGGACTGCAAATACTACATGGTCCTTAACATCCGGAGGGGTTGCAGTTGGTGCCGGGGTATACCCGGTAGCTGGAGATGCGGTATTCATTGAACGTGGGTTCACCGTCACCGTGAATGCTGCTTCTGCATGTGCGAGCATCCAGTTTGGGCATACCGGAGCTACTGCATCGGCAGGCTCACTAACCTTTTCAAACTCTTCGACACTGACAGTTTCAGGAGCCGTAACGGTCGGAAACAATATTTCAGGAAGTTCAGGAACAATTACTTTCACAAGTGGTTCAACCCTGATTGCCGGGAGTTTAAGGCTTGGCGGCACCATCGCAGGAGCAAATGGCACTATTATAATGTCTGCAGGCGGAACATTAAGTCTTGGCGGAGCAATAACCCTGGGTACCGGTTCCAAAACATGGACCCCGGGTGCTGGCAAGTTAATTTTTACCGGAACCAATACGTTACCATCTTCAGTATTTACAACTTTCAATAATCTGGAGATCAATGGAGGGACTACGACAACCGGAGCTAATATTACAGCTATTGCATCCTTAACGATTGGCTCAGGTGCTACTTTCAACCCGACAGGTACACATACAATAACAGCCACAAAAGTTACGGTAAATGGAACCTACAATAACCAAAGTTCCGCCACAAAAACTTTTACCAATTGGACGGCAGGTTCTTCAGGTAATTATACTCATGCGAATACTTCAGTAGCTTTACCGGTTGGTACAGGTACTACGACCTGGAATGCAACTTCCAATTGTACAGTCACCGGCGCTTTCACTACATCCACAGTGCTTACCGGCTTTGTTGGTCAGACCTTTGGGCATTTCACCTGGAATTGTTCAGGACAAACATCTACTGCAAATTTATACAGCGCCACAGGGACAACAACTATTGCTGGTAATTTTACAGTGATTAGTACTGGTACAACCGGTGTTTTACATCTAAGATTATCAGGGCAAATCTTTATACCTACATTAAATATAACCGGAGATTTAATAGTACAAAGCGGTACCTTCGATTTGAATAATAATGGTGGTACTGCTAACCAGGCAAATACAATTAATCTTTCCGGAAATTTTAGCATGACAGGCGGTACACTTACTCAAACCACTACTCAATCGAACGCTACAACAACAATTAATTTTGTTAAATCAGGAACTCAGACATTTACAAAAAGCGGAGGTACTATCTCATCGACAACTACTGCTGGAGATGGAATCCTTTTTAACGTAGCCAATGGTGCTATATTGGATATGGGCACATCTGTTCTGGACGGGTCGAATCAGACCTCATTTACACTAGCCTCCGGCGCAGGAATCATAACTGCAAATACAGCAGGATTAGCAGCAACTGGGGCAACCGGTTCAATACAGGTTGCAGGGACAAGAACCTTCAGTACAATTGCTAATTATACTTAATAATGGCATCTTAGCGCAGGTAACCGGTACCGGTTTGCCATCTTCAGTAAACAATCTGACCATCAACAATACAGCAGGGGTTACATTGACTGCAGTTGAAACTGTGAATGGGACCTTGGCAATTGGTGCCTCTGGTAAATTGGATATTACAACTACTTCACTCAATTCTTTTGCTGTCAATCTTACATTAGGTGGGGGATCTGTCATTACTTCCGGTACCTATGGCAGCACATCTTCTTCTGCTACACCTGCTAATCAAAACAACACATATTGGGCAGGTGCCGGTTTAGTAACTGTTGGCCCCATTCCCCCTTCAGGTCTGAGTTATACTACCCCTAATGTGTTCCCTACAAACATACTTATAACTCCGTTGAACGCTACTGTTACCGGAACTGTTGTCAGTTACGCGGTAAGCCCGGCGTTACCAACAGGATTAACTCTTAATACTTCATCCGGACAAATCACTGGTACTCCTACGGTTAGCACAGCATACACCAAATACACTGTTACAGCAACCAATACGGGAGGAAGTACCACCTTCGACGTATATATTACGGTAGGATCCGCGATAACCAGCGCGCAAACAGGAAACTGGAGCGCAACAACCACCTGGACCGGAGGAGTTGTGCCTAATACCGGCGACAATGTTACTATTTTATCAAACCACGTTGTAACGGTTGATATAACCAATGCGTCGTGCAATACCCTAAGCATCGCACCTGTAAACAACAACATTTCAACCATTCAGTTTGGCAACACTACGAAACTCACAGTAAGTGGCGTTGTCACGCTGGGAAACTCCGGCAATGCCAACCGCAGGGGAGCTCTCAACATGACAAACAGCGGAACCCTCGTTTGTAAAGGCATTGTCCTTGCAAATGCAGGGGTGAACACATTTACTCCTGGTACGGGTACGGTTGAACTTACCGCAAACAATACCCTGCCGGCAACCATTTTTACCTCTTTCAACAATTTAAGCATAACCGGTGGAACAACCACTACTGCCGTTGGTTTAACTATAAACGGTAATCTTACTGTTGGAACCGGAGCTACGTTTGCCACCGGCACCAACTTCACCCTTGGTGTTACAGGAACTTCTTCAATTACCGGAACATTAACTCTTGCAGGCACGGGAGCCAAAACTTTCACAGGCAATGTTACGGTTAATGCCTTAGGCGTATGGAATGAAACCGGAATTGCAGCCATCAATTTTGCAGGAAACCTGCAACATGAAGGTACTACTTTTACCGCTTTGTCGGGGGTACATACTTTTACCGGTACTTCAAAGACCATCAGTGGGGCAAGTGAAATTTCTATCGCCAACGTTGCATTTACAGGTACTTACACTAATTCCAGACATCCGAGACTGCCGCAAACTAAACCGCGACTGTTTCATAAATCAATCTTAAATCTGTAAAAGGGAAGCAGGTTTCTGTTTGGTTTAAAAAGGAGCATAGTTTTCTTACTGCTTGATTTGCCCTGGGAGTGGATAAC
>CAIMVD010000165.1 GCA_903844815.1 uncultured Bacteroidota bacterium
AAGAACTGGAATAAAGTCCTTAACGTAAGTGAGAATACAGGGATAAACAATGTCGTTATCGATCCCCGCAATTCCAATGTACTGTATGCCACTTCTGAACAGCGGAGGAGACACATATATACAAAGATTGCCGGAGGTCCGGAATCGGCTGTATATAAGTCGAAAGATGCCGGAAAGACCTGGGACAAAATTATGGACGGCCTTCCCTCAGGCGATATAGGCGGAATGGGCCTGGCCATATCTCCTGTAAATCCTGATATACTTTATATCATAATGGAGGCAGCGGGTGAATCAAGTGGATTTTTCCGAACAGTCAACAGGGGTGCAACCTGGCAGAAAATGAGTTCTTACGCCTCAAGCGGGCAGTATTACAATGAGATCACGTGCGACCCCAAAAATGCAGACAAGGTCTACAGTCTCGAGACTGTTTCAAAAGTAACTCTCGACGGAGGAAAGACATGGAATAACATAGGCAACAACCAGCGGCATGTGGATGACCACGCCATGTGGATCGACCCCGATAATACCAGCCACTTCTATATTGGCGGCGACGGCGGCATCTACGAGAGTTTCGACGAGGGGAAAAATTATATTTTCAAGAGCAACCTGCCCCTTACACAGTTTTACAGAGTTGCTGTCGACAATGCCAAACCGTTCTACAATGTTTATGGCGGCACTCAGGATAATAACTCCATGGGAGGTCCATCGCAAAATATTAACAGGGACGGAGTAGTGAATGATGACTGGAAGGTGACTGTAGGAGGTGATGGGTTCTGGGTTGCCATCGATCCTGAAGATGAAAATATTGTATATACTGAATCCCAATACGGTAACGTGTCACTATGGGACAAAAAAAGTGAAGAGTCTGTAAGCATCAGACCTGTGCCTCGCAAAGGAGAAAAGAGTTACAAGTGGTTCTGGGATACACCCATTATCATAAGTCCCAAAAACCGGGAAAGGATTTACGTGGCGGCCAATAAGGTTTTCCGGAGCAACGACAGGGGACGCAGCTGGGAGGTGATTTCCGAAGACCTTTCGAGAAATGAAGACCGCAATAAATTCAAAGTAATGGACAAATACTGGAGCATCGATGCGATCGGAAAAGATGTTTCCACTTCATTATGGGGCCTGATAGTTTCATTGGCGGAATCGAGAGTCAAAGAAGGACTTATTTATGCCGGAACCGACGACGGAGTGATAGCAGTCACAGAAGACGGAGGCAAAAGCTGGACAAAGTATACAACCTTTCCGGGCGTTCCCGGGTATACTTATGTTAGCGATATCCTGCCTGACAAATTTGACGAGAATGTGGTATATGCCACCTTCAATAATACCCTCAGCGAGGATTTTAAGCCATATATCCTTAAAAGTACCGATAAGGGAAAGAATTGGACTTCAATAACCGGAAAACTTCCTGTAAACGGATCTATCCATACAATTGAACAGGATTATATAAATCCCTCCCTCCTGTTTGCCGGATCAGAATTCGGATTTTACTTTTCAGCCGACAGTGGCAACGAATGGATTGAGTTCAAATCAGGACTGCCCACAACCTCGATCCGCGATATTGCTATTCAGGAGCGCGAAGGCGACCTTGTGATAGGAACATTTGGAAGAGGATTTTATATTCTTGATGACTATTCCCCTTTAAGAAACTTCAGGAAAGAAATTCTGGCGACTCAGGGCTATATTTTTCCTGTCAAGGATGCAAAAATGTTCGTACAGTCGAGCGGCTTCGATAACCAGGGCTCAACATATTTCAAGTCGCCAAATCCCGATTACGGAGCAACAATAACCTATTATGTAAAGGATGTTCCCAAAACGCTGAAAGCGATAAGGGCAGAAAAGGAAAAAGCACTGTTCGAAAAGGGAGAACCGATACCCCAGCCGTCTGTGAACGAAATTAATGAAGAGGCTAAGGAGACTAAGCCCTATCTGATATTCACCATCACCGATGAGTCGGGAAATATCGTAAAACATCTCTATAAATCAGCCTCAAAGGGAGTAAACCGGATTACCTGGAACTTTACGGGTGAAAGCATTTCTCCTGTAGCCGTTGAGAAGTTTGACCCGCTGGCAGGCGGTTCGCGAAGAGGCGGCGGCATCCAGATGATGCCCGGAACTTACAGAATTGCAATCTCTGTTAGTTCCAGGGAAGGAACAAAGGAAATTACAGGTGCTGTTCCCTTTGTATGCAAACCTCTTGGACTAGCCACTTTCCAGACGGGTGACCAGAAGGCTAAGCTTTCATGGCTTAAGGAGGCGTCTGAATTCTCAAGGACTATTTACGGGACAATGAGTTATTCAGGTGAATTAATTAAAAAGGTCAATTCAATTATGCAGGTTCTTCAGGCAACTCCCGGTGTATCTGCAGATTTAATGAAAGAGGCAGAAAGGATCAATAAAGAACTCGATAATATTTTGTTCATTTTTAACGGACAGCCCGCCAAGGCTAGCGCCGAGGAAATTCCCCCTGCCGATGTGCCTCTTTCCGACAGGATGAATGAAATGGCTTCGGGAAGCTATGGCACCAGCGGTGATATTACTACAACGGCAAAGGAACAAATGGGCATATTGAAAGCTGAATTTCCTCCTGTTCTGGACAGAGTCAGGAGAGCAGGACAGGACCTTCAGCTCCTCGACAAACAACTGGATGCAGCAAGGGCTCCCTGGACACCTGGAAGAGTGCCTGTTTTGTGACAAAGATGTGCAAAACTTAATATTGCTTTTTCAGAGAATGTTTTTTATACTTGTTAGGAATTTATTTTAAGTTATTTAATCCAAATATTAAAATACTGAATTTATGAGCAGACCGGTAACACTTTTCACAGGACAATGGGCAGACTTGCCTTTTGAAACATTATGTCAGAAAGCCAAGGCATTTGGTTATGATGGACTGGAACTCGCATGCTGGGGCGACCATTTTGAAGTAGCCAAAGCAGATGAAGCTTACTGCCGTAAGAAGAGAGAAACACTCGACAAATACGGGCTTAAGGTATATGCAATCTCAAACCATCTGGTCGGACAGGCAGTATGTGACCGTATTGACAAAAGACACAAGGGCATTGTTCCCGATTACGTCTGGGGTGACGGTGATCCGGAGGGAGTTCATCAGCGTGCGGCACGTGAGATGATCAGCACGGCGGAAGCAGCAAAAAGACTTGGTGTTGACCAGGTTAACGGATTTACCGGAAGTTCGATCTGGCATCTGCTTTATTCTTTTCCTGCTGTACCGGCTGACATGATTGATGAGGGTTATGCTGACTTTGCAAAAAGATGGACACCCATACTCGACAAGTATCATGAGTTGGGAATTCATTTCGGACTCGAGGTTCATCCGACTGAAATTGCCTTTGACATAGCTTCCACAAGAAGGGCGCTGAAAGCCATCAACAACCACCCAAATTTCGGATTTAACTATGATCCATCGCATTTAGGTTATCAGATTGTGGACTATGTTGGCTTCCTGCAGGAGTTTGCCAACAAGATTTTCCATGTTCACATGAAAGACGTATGGTGGTCAGATGTTCCTGTCGAAGCTGGTATTTTCGGCGGTCACACAGAATTCGGAGTCAGAGGGCGCTACTGGGACTTCAGAAGCCTTGGACACGGAAGAATTAACTTTGAAGAGATAATCAGGGAACTCAACAGGATTGGTTACAAAGGCCCGTTATCGGTCGAATGGGAAGACAGTGGCATGGACCGCGAGTTTGGTGCAAAGGAAGCCTGTGCTTTTGTTAAGAAAGTTGATTTTCCTTCATCGAATATAGCATTTGATGCAGCTTTTGAAAAGAAATAAAACCTTAAAACCCTAATAATTAACTTATACCAGCAACTTCACCATGGACAATATAAAGAAGACTCAGTTATTCAATGCAAGTTGTGTTGCATTGGTAGTTACAGCTTTGGCCTTTGCCACAAGGGGATCATTCGTTGAAGCATGGGCTTCCGAATTTAACCTAACCCACGCCCAGGTGGGATGGATCGTCGGAACCGCCTTCTGGGGATTTACCCTTGCAATGGTGTTTGGAGGTCCGCTGGTTGATATAATCGGGATTGGAAGAATCATTTCTATCGCTTTCTTCTGTCATGTTACGGGTATTATACTTACAATCATTGCAACCGGTTTCTGGTCACTATTTCTGTCTACATTGCTTGTCGGCATTGCCAATGGCAGCGTTGAAGCGGCATGTAACCCCCTGATCACAAGCATGTATACCGATCAGAAAACGCGCCGGCTCAACCGTTTTCATGCCTGGTTTCCTACCGGCATCGTGATCGGAGGGCTGGCTGTTTACCTTTTCAAACAGGTTGGCCTGGCCGACTGGCGCTATGCGATGGGTATAATGCTCCTCCCGACATTCGTCTATGGTTATATGTTTCTCAACAAACAGTTCCCTCAGACGGAACGTGTTGTTTCAGGATTTTCATACAAAGACATGCTTAAGGCTTGCATTAGTCCTCTTTTCCTGTTCATGGCCTTCTGTATGCTTCTTACAGCCGGAACCGAGCTTGGGACCAATCAGTGGATCGCAGCGCTGCTTGCTAATGTTTCCGATAACCCAATCCTTCTTCTTGTCTGGATATCAGGTATAATGGCGCTTGCCCGTCAGTTCGGCGGAACTCTCATACATAATATGAAATCGACTGTTGTTTTGCTGACTTCTTCAATTCTGGCCTTCGCCGGGTGCATCCTTATGGGTTACACCCAGGGCGCAATGGTATTTGCAGCTGCAGGGATTTTCGCACTTGGTATTGCATTCTTCTGGCCTTCGATGCTGGGTTTCGTATCGGAAAATATCCCGCAGAGCGGAGCCCTTGGACTTGCCATAATGGGTGGTATCGGATTCCTGGGCGGAGCAATTGCCCAGCCTGTTCTGGGTGCTATCTTTGATGCTCAGACAGCTGCCTCCGTTCCGGCAGGACAAACAATTGAAGTACTTAAAGCCGCTGCCGCAGGAACACAGGAAGCTTTTACCTGGGCACAGGTCACGCTGAAAGGAGGAGCTCTTACTCTCCGTATGGTAGCAGTTATCCCTGCAGTGCTGATTGCTTTCTTTACTTTCCTTCATTTGTGGAAGAGGAAGCAGGTATAACACAGGTGTCAGGTGTCAGGTGTCTGGTGTCAGGTGTCCGGCTAAAGAAAAAAGAATAATTATAAGCTATTAAAACCCAATATGGGGCTGTCTAAAAAGTTGAAATCCATTAACCGCAGAGA
>CAIMVD010000166.1 GCA_903844815.1 uncultured Bacteroidota bacterium
AATGGATAATAACGAAGAGTTGTGACTTGCATTCTTATTTACCGAATACTTACATTCTTATTTACCGAATACCTGCATTCTTAATTGCCGAAATCTCGCATTGTTATTTACCGTTTACAGCTATTCCCCAAAAAGGTGACCCTCGTTACATAACTAGAAGCGAAGCAGCAGAGTTATTAAAAAATACCCTGCCTACACTAAATAGGTACAAACAGCTTGGTATTATAAAAGGATTCCGAATTGGGACGAGGGTTCTTTACAAAATTGAGAATATTGAAGAAGATGTGAAATGTATTGCAATGAGACGCAATCAAGGGTGATAATAAGGGGATCAAAACAGGTCTTCTTCATCAGGAGTGGTGCAAATGTGGTGCAAATGTCTATAAAAACAAAAGCCAATCACTGTTAATCAGCTGATTGGCTTTTAAAAAGTACCCGGAGCCGGGATCGAACCGGCACGGCATCGCTGCCACTGGTGTTTGAGACCAGCGCGTCTACCAATTCCGCCATCCGGGCGAAAAAATGTCTTGCAGGTCTTGCGGTCATGCAGGTCTTGCAAGTCCGACTGTTTGTAATTGTAAGAACAGGGTGCGAAAATATAAAAAACTTTTGTCTTTTTACTCTCTTTGTCCACGGAAGCTTTAGCGAAGGTGGATTATCTTTTGTCTTCTTTCCTAAGAAACATCTCTCTTACCGCAATTTCAATACCCTCCGCATCAAAACCACATTCGCGATATAATTCATCCTGAGTGCCGTGCTCTACAAAATAATCCGGTATGCCCAAACGCCTTACCTCTGAATTATAACCATTATCGCACATAAACTCCAGAATACCTGTTCCGAATCCTCCCTTAAGAATGCCGTCTTCAACAGTTATGACCTGTGAGAATTTCTTAAAGACACTGTGAAGTGCATCCTTATCTAGTGGTGCAATAAACCTCATGTCGTAATGGGCGATTGAGATATCTTCCTTTGAAAGCTGGTTGACAAGTTTCGCAACCACATTGCCGGGAGGTCCGATAGTCAGGATCGCGAGATCACTCCCTTCGCTTATCAGCCTCGATTTCCCTATTTCAATTTCTTCAAAGGGCCTCTGCCAGTCGGTGTGCATTCCGTTTCCGCGCGGGTAGCGTATTGAGAACGGGACATTGTTCTTGTCAAGCTGGGCTGTATACATGAGGTTTCTAAGCTCAATCTCGTCCATCGGGGCCGACACTACCATGTTCGGGATGGTTCTCATGAAAGCGATATCGAAGAAACCGTGGTGTGTTGCACCGTCGGCACCCACAAGTCCCCCTCGGTCGACACAAAAGATAACCCGAAGATTCTGAAGGGCCACGTCGTGTATTATCTGATCGAATGCCCGCTGTAAAAAGGAGGAGTAAATTGTGCAAAAGGGAATCATTCCCTGTGCTGCCATCCCTGCGGCGAAGGTTACGGCATGCTGTTCGGCAATTCCCACATCGAAGGTCCTTTCTGGCATCTCCTTCATCATTATGTTCAGCGATGAACCGGTGGGCATGGCAGGAGTTATGCCGGTAATCTTGTCATTAAGTCTGGCAAGCTCCAGGATTGTTTTTCCGAATACTTCCTGGTAGGCGGGAGGCCGGTTATCTTTTGGAGTCTGAAGTATTATTCCCGTCTCCTTGTCGAATTTCCCGGGCGCATGGAAAGCCGTCTGGTCTTTTTCGGCCTGTTCAAAGCCCTTGCCCTTCACGGTTATGCAATGTAGTATTTTTGGTCCGGGGATACGTTTCAGATCCTCGAGGACCTTTACGAGATGAAGCACGTCGTGTCCGTCGATGGGTCCGAAATATCTCAGGTTAAGTCCTTCAAAGAGGTTGCTTTTGTCGAGTATGGTGCTTTTGAATCCTGCTTCGAGCTGCGAGGCAAGCGACCGAGCATCGGGGCCAAGTTTGCCAAAGCCTCCCAGCATTTTCCATACCTTATCCTTGAACCTGTTATATGTTTTACTGGTGGTAATATCGATCAGATATTCCTTGAGCGCGCCTACATTCGGATCTATTGCAATATTGTTGTCGTTCAGAATGACAATGATATCCGATTTGCTGGTACCGGCATTGTTAAGGCCCTCGAAGGCTTCACCGGCTGTCATCGCTCCGTCGCCGATTACAGCCACAACCTGTCTGTTCTCTCCTTTGCGTTTTGCTGCAACGGCCATTCCAAGTGCAGCGGAGATTGATGTGGAAGAGTGGCCAACTCCGAAAGCATCATATTCACTCTCAGCCATTTTAGGGAAACCACTTATCCCTTTATACTTTCGGTTTGATTCAAAATTCTTTCGGCGGCCGGTGAGGATCTTATGTCCGTAAGCCTGATGCCCAACGTCCCACACTATTTTATCATAGGGGGTATTGAAAACATAATGCAGTGCAACAGTAAGTTCAACCACTCCGAGACTTGCCCCGAAATGGCCCGGATTATTGCATACTACATCAATAATGTACTGACGGAGTTCTGCACTGACCCTGATAAGATCGGTTGGATCGAGTTTCCTCAGATCATCGGGTGTTGTGATTCCTGTCAGCAGGTTATCTACCTGTACCATCTAAAAAAATTGTTATAACGAGGAGCAAAGATAATAATTATTATTCCCCTGTGTTCGCTGACGCTTAATGCGGATTTTCTTATTTTTGCTCCGGGGTTCAACATGTAACAACAATTTTTAAGCTGTTTGGTTGATAATTATAACATCAAAATCCGATCATGAAGAAACTAAAATTTTACCTTCCGGGCATTCTCCTTCTAATCATTTTTTCTGTGTCCTGTGTTTCAGGTAAAAAGCATGGCGATTTGCAGGAAATAAGCAGGCAATTCATGAATGAGAGGGATACCTTAAAGATCCGTAATCTTAACCTTTCCATGCAAAACAGGGAGCTTGAGGCTCGAATGGCGAATATAGACAGGGACATGGGCAAAATAAGAAAAGAAATAACCGATGCTCAGAACAGCCGCGATAAGGCTGCCGATGATTATAACAGGATGTCGGCAAGATATAATGAATTGCAGAATGCACAGGAGGACCTGGTAAAGGGAAATGTTAAGGAGACCCAGAAGCTTCTGGGGGAACTTCAGACTGCCCAGGAAAACCTTAGGAGAAAGGAGGACCTTTTGCGCCAGTTGGGGCAGAATCTGGATAACAAGAAAGCGTCGCTTGATGAGCTTACCTTTGAACTCGAGAAAAGAAATGCCAGGCTCGCCGAGCTGGAAAAAATACTGGATGCCCAGAAAAAAATCGTTCAGGATCTTAAAACGAAAGTTTCGGAGGCCCTGCTTGGTTTCGAGAATAACGGACTCACCGTTTCAATGAAGAATGGCAAGGTATATGTTTCTCTCGATGAAAAACTGTTGTTTAAGTCGGGCAGTTACGAAATAGATGCCAATGGCAGGAATGCCCTTAAAAAACTGGCGGGAGTACTTGAGAAAAATCCGGGGATACAGGTGACTATTGAGGGACATACCGACAATGTTCCATATGCCAGCAGCGGGAACCTGAAAGACAACTGGGATCTCAGCGTAAAGCGTGCAACAACGGTTGTAAGGGTACTGCTCGACGGATCAAAGATATCCCCTGAACGACTAACGGCCGCGGGACGAAGCGAGTATTTGCCTGTCGATAACAGGAATGCCGCCGATGCCCGTCAGAAAAACAGAAGGACAGAGATCGTGCTGACTCCTGATCTGACAGAACTATACCAGCTCATTGATAAATATTAGTCTAAATGACTATTGTGAATCATGTTAAACCTAATATCGCTCGAAAATAAATTGATCTACCCCAGCCCCAAGACATGGCGGTCAGACTAAGATTTGGATGGGAAAGACGAGATTAAAAACTCTCCCCTCCTTTTGAAGCTAATCTTTATTCACATGTTAGCGGGTAATGTCGTTTAGTTAAGCCCGGGTAATCAGTTTCTTACTCCCCCATTTTACCCCCCTGCCCCACAGAGGGGGTGTTCTTAAATCCCCCCTTGGGGGGTTGGGGGGTAAAAACACAAGAATAGTAGAGTGGTCCCTGTGGT
>CAIMVD010000167.1 GCA_903844815.1 uncultured Bacteroidota bacterium
AATCCGTGACCCTCTCCTGCTTCTGACGCTGGCGCGGATTTGCAATCCGTGACCCTCTCCTGCTTCTGACGCTGGCGCGGATTTGCAATCCGTGACCCTCTCCTGCTTCTGACGCTGGCGCGGATTTGCAATCCGTGACCCTTCTTCTAACCCAACACTTTCTACATCCTTGGCCCCGATTGCAACCGAAACCCAATTTATTGGGTTGAGCTCGGCGAAGCCAAATCGGCGCCAGCAATGTTATCATAGATGGCGCGGATTTGCAATTCGTGACCTTTCTTCTAACCCAACACTTTCTCCATCCTTGGCCCCGATTGCAAATCGGCGCCAGCAAATCTTTCGCCTTTCGCCTTTCTCCTTTCGCCTTTCGCCTTGGCCCTGTGCCCTGTGCCCCGTGTGTCGTGTGTCTTGCGTCTTGTGTCCTTTGAATTGTTGTTAATTTCTTTTCGCCTGATTCCGTTTCCGTATTAAAAAATAATGTAGGTTTGGTGATACACTTTTACTAACCGACACTTTACCTACATGGCACGATTTACTGGCGTTATCGGAATAATAATAATTCTCGGTCTGGCTTTTTTATGGTCGAATAACAGGAAGAAAATAAACTACAGGCTTGTTATCACTGGCCTTTTACTGCAGGTATTTCTTGCAATCTTTATACTGAAAGTGCCTCTGGGTCAGCACATCTTCCTCTGGCTTGGAAAGGCCATTAATAAGCTCCTTGATTTTTCTCAGCAGGGAGGACTTTTTGTCTTTGGCGACCTAACCAAAATCACCCAGATTATCCCTGAAGGTATTGTTAAAAGCGGTGTTTTCCTCTTCATCCTTCTTCCCACCATTATCTTTGTTTGTGTACTCGTTTCAATGGCCTATCATGTAGGCCTGATGCAGCGAATTGTGGCAGTAATTGCCCGTTTTGTACATTGGGCTATGCAGGTAAGCGGCAGCGAGGCATTGTCGAACGTTGCGAGCGCCTTTGTTGGTCAGGTCGAAGCACAGATTATGATCAGGCCTTATCTTTCAGGAATGACGAAATCGGAACTCCTTGCATCAATGACAGGAAGCATGGCATGTATTGCCGGCGGTGTAATGGCTGTTTACATATCAATGGGTGTTCCGGCCTCTTATCTGCTTGCTGCCAGTCTCATGGCTGCCCCCGGCGCACTGGTGATATCAAAAATTGTATTCCCTGAGACTGAAGAGTCGGAAACAAAAGGGAAGGTAAAACTTGAAGTAAAAAAGGAACATTCAAACATAATGGATGCAATCTCCAACGGTGCGACTGATGGCATGAAAATCTCAATCAATGTAATTGCGATGCTTATCGGGGTAATTGCGCTCATAGGACTTGTCGATGCTCTTCTCGGTTATTTCGGCCATTTTCTTTCATGGACCGGCCTCTCGCTCAGTTCCCTCGGCCTCGATCTCGATAACCTACGCCTCAAGGATGTTGTCGGAGCATTCTTCAGCCTCTTCGCCATCGTTATGGGAGTGCCTCCTTCCGAATCGCTTCATGTAGGTTCACTTATGGGCACTAAAATGGTCATAAACGAGTTTGTTGCCTATTCCGACCTCACACCTATGATGCAACAGGGGATGCTCAGCGCCAAATCGGTTGTCATTGCAAGCTTCGCCCTATGCGGGTTTGCAAATTTCAGCTCAATAGCCATTCAGCTCGGAGGGATAGGGGTTCTCGTCCCTCAGCGGAAGTCTGATCTGGCCAGTCTGGGATTCAAGGCAATGCTCTGCGGAACAATGGCATCATATATCTCGGCTTCGCTGGCGGGGATACTGCTTTAAAGACGCATGGCACAAGACGTTTCATAGCTCTTTTTTACTACGGAGTTACACGGTGTTTGTACGGAGTAACACTGTGTAACTCCGTCTTAACTCTGTGAAACTCCGTGGTAAAAAAAAATTGCGGTCATACAGTTCAAAGCCTTGAAAGCTGGCGAGGATTTGCAATCCGTGACCCTTCTTCTAAACATCACTTTCTGCATCCCTGGCCCCGATTACAAATCTGCGCCGGCCTGAGAAAAACATCACGGCGAAATTCTAATTCTGTAAATCCCCCCTTGGGGGGTTGGGGGGTAATAAACATGGAGAATAATGCCTCCATCATTTTCTTTTTACTGACAAATCCTGCCATTACACCTATGGAACACTGTAATCCATTGATTTTTTTTGTGCAGGAAAAAGGAAAGGGTTAGTTTTGCCATGACCTCTAAGTATGTGGAATATCCCGGTCTGATCTTTTGCCCTTAAATATTGAACTATGCTTATCAAAGAAAATATAGCTCTTAGTGAAAATGGATTCGTTTTTAACCCGTCAACAGGTGACTCCTTTACAATGAATAATACAGGCAAGGAAGTTATTATGATGATAAAAGAGGGTAAGGATCTAAACCGGATTACGGAACTTATGGCAGAAAAATATGATGTTGACAGAAATACGCTTGAGAGATACCTTGCCGATTTTCTGAACGACCTTAATGTTTACAATCTGCTGGAGGAGGAGAAATGAGCCGCCGCAAAGTAACTGTCGCCGTAACGGGACTCAACAACATCGACAGCCCGGGCCCCGGCATACCAGTCATTCGTGGCATCAGGGAATCAGCTGACCTGGATGCAAGAATTATTGGTCTGGCCTATGAGCATCTCGAACCCGGGATCTATATGAAAGACCTGGTCGACAAGACCTACATGATCCCCTACCCTGCTGAAGGGAAGGATGCTCTTTTTGAAAGATTAATGGAGATCCATTCAAAGGAAGCCCTCGATATAATAATTCCGAATTTTGACGCAGAGCTGTTTTCATTCATCAAACTTGAGAAAAAACTTGCTGAAGCAGGTATCAAGACTTATTTGCCATCTATACAACAGTTTGAAGAAAGGAATAAGTCAAATCTCTCCGCTTACGGTGACAAATACGGAATAACTGTTCCAAGGGGAACTGAGGTTTTCAGCATCCAGGATATGAACAATACGCTCAGGTCGATGAATTATCCTGTAATGGTAAAGGGTAAATATTACGATGCTTATACGGCTCACTCATTTGAACAGGCTGCCAGTTATTTCGAGAAGCTGACAGCAAAATGGGGATTTCCGGTAATAATACAGGAATATATAAGAGGAACAGAGGTAAACATTGTTGCTCTTGGCGATGGTGAAGGGAACCTGATAGCCTGCGTACCCATGAGAAAACAGTACATTACCGACAAGGGCAAGGCCTGGGGAGGAATAACCATAGATGATGACTCACTGCACCAGCTGGCCAGGAAAATATTTTCGCTGACGAAGTGGAAGGGCGGCATGGAACTTGAGCTCATCAGATCATCCTCTAATGAGCTTTACCTCATTGAGATAAATCCCAGGATCCCGGCATGGGTCTATCTTGCAGTTGGTGCAGGACAAAATATACCCGAGGCCCTTGTAAAGCTTACCCTCGGGATTGATGTCAAACCCTTTACCCGTTATGATGTAGGGAAAATGTTCGTCCGCTATTCCTACGACATGATAGTCGATCTTGAACTCTTTTCAAGACTTACGACTACCGGAGAACTATAGTTTTAAAAAAGAATCTTAAAATATTAACGATATGTCCAAGCAATTGTTTGAACGCCCGACAATAACCCGTCTGACTCCCGGAGTGCCTTCAAAGCATGGTGCAGCGTCGGTGATAGCACCTATGCCCCTGATCGACGGAGTAAAAGTGGATGATCTGATCGATCAGTTCGGATCGCCGCTTTATATCTTTTCGGAACGGGAGATGCGAAAAAGCATGGAAGAGATAAAAAGAGCTTTCAGCGTCAGATATCACAAGACTCAGATGGCCTGGAGCTACAAGACCAACTACCTCGATTCAATATGCCGTATCTTCCATCAGGAAGGATCATGGGCCGAGGTTGTCTCAGGGTTTGAATACGACAAGGCTATAAAGAACGGAGTAAAGGGAGAGAACATTATTTTCAACGGACCGGGGAAAAGTGCTTCCGACCTGGAGAAAGCTGCGAGAAATGGATCATTTATCCATATTGACCACATGGATGAACTCTTTCTTCTGTCGGATATCTGCAATAGTAAAGAGATTGAAGCAAGGGTGGCCCTTAGGGTAAATATGGATATCGGTATCAATCCACGGTGGGACAGGTTTGGATTAAATTATGAAAACGGCGAAGCCTGGGACGCCATAAACCGAATCATGATTAATCCAAGGCTCAAACTTATGGGTTTGCATACTCATATCGGGACCTATATGATGAGTACTGATTCATACCGTATTGCAGCAACAAAACTAGCCGACCTTGCCTACAACATCTCGGTTAAATTTGAATATTACATAGCCTATATCGATCTGGGAGGCGGATTTGCCTCCCGAAACACACTCAAGGGAGCCTACCTTTCGGGAGAGGATACGACCCCTTCATTTGATGAATACGCCGAGGCAATCACGTCAGCCCTGATAAATTCCCGGATCAGGCCTGACAAACTTCCAACATTGATTCTGGAAACAGGCAGAGCCATTATAGATAATGCCGGATACCTTGCAGGAACGGTAATCGCAAACAAACGATTATCCGATGGCAAGAGGGCTACAATTATCGATATTGGCGTCAACATCCTTTTCACTGCTTTTTGGTACGACCACAAAATACATCCTGTAAACAGTCATTCAGGCCTGGTAGAGGAGACTGCCATTTTTGGTCCTCTCTGTATGAATATTGATGTTGTAAGATCATCGCTTATGTTTCCTGCACTAAAACGGGGCGACAGGATTGTCATAACAAAAACAGGGGCCTATAATATAACACAATCACAGCAGTTTATAAATCTCCGCCCTGCAATAGTACTCATTGGCATAAACAGGCAGGTACATGTAATCAGACAAGCCGAAATCCTGGATGACATTGTGAAAAATGAGCTAATTCCTGATTATCTTGCATGATACAGGTTATTGAGGATGCAGAGGTAACCCAAGTATAAAATAACCCGGGTGAATGATTAAAAACGGAGCGATAACTGCCTTATTCCGCGGTGTGCTGAAAAGCTACTCACAGATCTTCTTTTCCGAAAGCTACTGGCTTGCCATACCCCTTGTGGTTGTTTCATTTCTCGATATCTCAGCCGGATTTAGCGGACTGCTTTCGGTTATGACAGCCAACATCGCTGCTTCATGCCTCTGTTTCAACAAACAATCAGTAGCTAAAGGATATTACGGATTCAACAGCCTTCTCGTAGGGCTCGGCCTGGGCTACTATTATGAAATGACTCTTATAATAATTGTAATTGCCATACTGTCAGGATTCTTTACTTTTATTTTAACCGTGACCCTTCAGGGAATCCTTGAAAAATACTATCTCCCGTCGCTTTCACTCCCTTTCGTACTTAGTATCTGGATTGTTCTGAGCGCAGGAAAAATGCTAAGCGGAGCTGAAATTAACCAGGATGGGGTATATATTCTAAACAGGCTATTCATTGTGGGCGGCTATCCTCTCGTAAGGCTCCACGAGTGGTGGATAAAAAATATCACTTCTGAATTCCTGAACAGCTATTTCCTGTCGCTTGGGGCAATTTTTTTCCAGTTCAACGTTTTTGCAGGGCTCGTAATTTCCGTTTCGCTCCTCTTTTACTCCAGGATTGCTTTTTTGCTCTCACTTATAGGTTATTCAGTGGCCTGGTTTGCATATATGTTCCTTGGAATGGATCTTAACCAGCTTGGATACAGTTTTATCGGGTTTAATTTCATTCTTGGCGCAATTGCCATCGGAGGATATTTTTATGTCCCTTCCCGTCAGTCCTTTTTATGGGCTTTCGCCATGACTCCCATTATAGCCCTGGCCGCTGCTGGTCTTTCTGGACTTTTTAAACCATTCAACCTTATTCTTGTTTCTCTCCCGTTTAACCTCATTGTGATTACCTTCATCTATACGCTTCGTTTCAGAACCGGAAAATCGTCATTTAAGGAGGTTGTAATTCAGCAGGGAAAACCGGAACTGAACCTTTATTCATACCAGAGTTTCACAAGCAGGTTTCCAAATTTCGGATGGCAGCAGATAAAACTTCCCTTCTTCGGTGAATGGCTTGTTGACCAGGGACATAACGGGGAGCATACCCACAAAGGCGAGTGGTCCGATGCATGGGACTTCGTTATTGCCGGAAGCGATAACTTACAGTATCTGAATGAGGGGAACGATCTTAAGGATTATTATTGTTTCGGACAAAATGTTCTTGCCCCTGCTGATGGAGCCGTAGTCGTCGCAGAGGATGGTACAGTTGACAATCCGGCAGGCGAAGTGAATATGAAGAGGAACTGGGGAAATACTGTAATAATAAAACATTCCGAAGGACTTTATTCAAAACTCAGTCATCTAAAAAAAGGATCAGTCACAGTTAAACCCGGTGATAATGTGCATTACGGGCAAATTATCGGAAAAGTTGGTAATTCAGGCCGCTCTCCCTATCCTCATCTTCATTTTCAACTTCAGCAAACGCCTTACATTGGCTCAAAAACACTTAACTATCCTCTTTTTGGGTTCGTCGACGATGGAAAACAGCTGATGACCTTTTCTTATCCGCAAAAAGGACACAGGATTAAATCTGTTGAAGAGAACCCTGTCCTGAAGAAGGCATTCAATCTCTATCCCGGTACCAAATTCAACTGGAATATCAGGACTCAAAAAGGAAATGAGACGGCAAACTGGGAAGTCATAACTAATGCTTATAATAAATCATACATTTTTTGTCTCAGCACAAAATCTGTTGCCTATTTCGAGGACGACGGAGTACAATTCAGTTTCACACATTTTGAGGGAGACCGCAGATCATTGCTCTACTCCTGCTACCTTGCCGCATTCAGGGTTCCGCTTGTTTATATCAATGGCATGGTTACTTACGATTCGATTCCGGCTAATCGTACTTTCAAAGGTATCAGACTGTTTCTCCACGACATTACGGCTCCTTTTTTCATGTATTTAAGTGCCAATTATGAAGTAAAAATGGAAATGAAAGGGCCTGCCTTTGATCCCGACACGATCATATATTCTTCTGTTCTTTCCGGTTACTCTTTTAAACGCCTGATCTGGACAAAAAAATATACTCTGACAGTCAACAGTGACAACAGCCTGAAGCTGGAAGACTCATTTTCACAAACTGAAGCAATATGCGAATCGTATTGATAATTACCGCCGTAGCACTATCGCTCGCAACAAATGCCTTTGCACAGAGTGATTTCAAAACTCTCGACAGTAAAACATATGATTACTTCCTGAAAGGTGATTATAAGAATCTTAAAAAAACAGCCGACACCCTTCTGTCGCTTGGATCAGATTATTACTATCTC
The DNA here is from genome assembly GCA_903844815.1 of uncultured Bacteroidota bacterium. Lineage (GTDB taxonomy): Bacteria > Bacteroidota > Bacteroidia > Bacteroidales > VadinHA17 > LD21. The sequence continues at coordinate 7,340 of CAIMVD010000167.1, forward strand.
AGGATGAGAATGGGAATCACAGCCTTCAACAACCAGAAATATGCCGAATCGGCACCTAATTTTTACAAAGCCCTTGAATTCAACTCTTTCGATACAATTTCAGCCGATTACCTTTATTATACTTATCTCTATTCGGGAAGAAAAAAAGATGCGGTACTTTTTCCCGGTACGATTTCACCGGAACTTAAAACAACTGTTCTCCGACTGGCAGAAAACGGTTTGGATTATCAGATCTTTGCCGGTTCATCCGTCACTTCCTTCAATCAGGAAGCAGCCCTCTCCACTTCTCTCTACAGGGAATCATTACAATCAACCTATAGCTTTTATGCCGGCTTTGAAACCGGTTTCAAGAAGAAGTACACCATGTCAATTGCCCTGACAAGCTTTACAAAAACAGGAAGATTTAACTCGTATGAATACCAGTCAGGTGATGATTTCTCTTTTACCCAGGCCCAGATTTACGGAAAACTGTCAGCCACATTGTTTCCCGGATGGGAAGCATCAGTGTTCGGAAGTTCTGCAATTTATATCACATTGCAATCGACAAACGAAATTATTAAAGAAAAAAACATAGGAGCCGGAATTTCAAAAAACTGGTGGAAAATCAGGACAGGTGGCGCTTTCTCAATAAGTAACTTTAGCAATTCAAAGCAGTTCAGGGAAGAGGCATACATTACATGGCTGCCGCAGGGTAATCTAAATTTGTATCTGACGACCGGAGGAATGTTTCAGTACGACATAAACTGGGGCAGTTCTTTCCAGTTGGATCAGGAAATAGGATATAAGATCTCAAAATTTTTATGGGGCGAAACCGGATTTATCATGGGAAACTCGTTTCTTTATACCAGAAACCAGGGATATACCATGAATAATTCCTTCCAGATTCCATCTGGTGTCGTTTACACCAACTTAATACTTCCTCTTAAAAAGATAAATATAACATTGTCCCCATATTTTGCCCAATACCAGAATTACTCATGGAACCTCAATTCTTATTCCAGATCGAACCATGAAACCGTTAATTCATTCGGGGTCGCGATAAAAATAAATTACAATAACAGATGATAATGAGAAAATTAGCACTTATAACCGTTTTTGCCTTGATGCCTGTTCTGTTAGTTAATTCACAGGACTTTGCCAAACTTACTACAGCCTTCAGCGAAAGCTATTCGAAGGAGAAATCGGGTAAGTATACCGAAGCAGCCTCAGCCCTGAAGGCCTATTATGATGCAAACTCCTATGAATTAAACCTCAGGCTTGGATGGCTGACTTATCTGCAGGGACAATTTGCTGAATCTCTTGGGTACTATAACAAGGCCATTGATTTAATGCCTTATGCTATTGAGCCTCGTCTGGGTGTTGTACTTCCTGCATCAGCTCTCGGAAACTGGGAAGTTGTTATTAATCATTACAATAAGATCCTGGCAATTGACCCTAACAATACGGTAACCCTTTACAGGCTGGGCCTTATTTATTACGACAGGAAAAACTATAAACAAGCCTCACAGTATTTCGAAAAGGTAGTCAATCTTTATCCCTTCGATTACCAAAGCATTTTAATGCTCGGATGGACTAGCTTCAGGTTGGGCAAGACCCGTGAGGCAAAGGTCCTTTTCAGCAAGGCTCTTCTTTACTATCCTGAGGATGCAAGCACCAAAGAGGGGCTTTCACTTATAAAATAAAATATATTAAGGTTTTAAGTTTAAGTAATTATAAAAAAAATATTAACCACTTAAAGGAAGAAAGACGAGAAGCCCGATTCTTCAGGGGAAATTCCTTTGTGTACCTTAGTGACCTTTGTGGTTAAAGGAATTCTTTTTTACCACGAAGGACTCAAAGTGTTATACAAAGACCACAAAGGTCCCAATAAGAGCTTTGCCGACCAAAACCAGCTTGTTCAATATTGACTCAAATATAAAATGCGAAACAAACAGATAAAATATGGTGAGATTTTCCTGATACTCTTTGTCTGGCTTGTATTGCTTTTTACCCCCATCCTTTTCAGGGAAGACATTTACAGCCCTGTCAGAAGGACTGTTATAAACCAGCTGCAGATTGTCATCCCCCTTCTCATAGTATTTCTGATAAACAGGTTTCTGCTTGTACCCTTACTTTTTTTCAGGGGGAGACAGTCGATGTATTTTTTATCTGCAATAGGCTTAATAATCCTCTTTACGGGAGGATCTTATTTCTATGACAAAAACATAAAGGAATTAACTCCTCCTGAAATTCCTCAGTCTGAAGAAGCTTTAAAAACCCCGCCCTATGCCTTTCCCGGAGGTTACGACCCCTTCGGCAACCTGCGTCCCGCACAGACACGTCAGCCGAAATCCATTCCGCCGTTCGCTAACTTCCTGATCTTTTCAGTCCTGATTGTGGGTTTTGATACCGGTCTTAGATCAGGTTTACGGGGATTGAACCTTGAAAATGAAAAAGCAAGGCTCGAAAAAGAAAATATGGCCACCCAGCTTGTACTCCTTCGCAATCAGGTCAGCCCTCATTTCCTCATGAATACCCTTAATAATATTCATTCCCTTGTAGATATAAACACTGAAGAGGCAAAGGAAGCTATAATCAAGCTCTCGAAGATGATGCGATATCTTTTGTATGAAACTGAAACAGAAAAAACTACGCTCAAAAGAGAGATCGAATTTCTTGAAAGCTATATAAATCTCATGAGATTAAGATTTAATGAGAAAGTTCATATTAGTCTTAACCTTCCCTCGGTTATACCCGATAAAACCATCCCTCCCTTCATTTTCACCTCCCTCATCGAAAATGCCTTTAAACATGGGGTAAGCTACAGGGATGAATCATTTATAGACATCGACCTTACATTAGGCAAAAACCGTTTCCTGCTTATAATAAAGAACAGTAAATCGGAAAAAATAAAAGTCGATGAATTTTCAGGCATAGGGCTTGAAAATACAAGGAAGAGACTGGAGCTGCTGTATGGTGACAATTATCAAATGGACATAGACGACAGTGCTGACATATTTACAGTGAATTTATCTGTTCCGCTATGATAAAATGTATTGCGATAGATGACGAACCTCTTGCTCTCAGGCAGATAACAGGTTATATTAAAAAGACTCCATATCTTGAACTGGCTGCCGAATGCGAAAATGCATTAGCAGCAATAAAAACCCTTGACAACACACATGTTGACCTGATGTATGTTGATATAAACATGCCAGACCTCAGCGGGATGGACTTTGTAAAATCGCTGGACCATCCGCCAAAAATAATTTTCACAACAGCTTATCACGATTATGCCCTGGATGGCTTCAGGGTGGATGCTTTGGGTTACCTCCTCAAACCAATAAGTTATCCTGAATTCCTTAAGGCATCAAATAAAGCTAAGAACTATTTCGAGACGAATGCTCAGAAAAAGATAATTACTGACGGTATCAGCCATTCGCTCTTTGTTAAATCAGGATACAAATCAGTCAGAATAAATCTTGATGATATTTCATATATTGAAGGGATGCGTGAATACGTCAGAATTCACATTACCGACGGCAAGCCGTTAATGCCCTTAATAAGCCTGAGGACGCTGGAAAAAGAACTTCCGTCATCCATGTTCATGAGAGTACATCGTTCATATATAGTAAACCTTGTTAAAATTCAATCATTTGACAATTCCGGGATTACCATTGACGACAAAACCGTTATTCCTGTAAGCGACCAGTACAAGGACGCTTTCCTCAAATACATAAGATCACATTCTTTGGAATAGATCTGCCTCAGATTCCCTCCCCCAATAGCTTCAATTTAATATGTTCGAAGGATAAGAATACCTTCCTGCAGTTTTGTTTGCACCATTCATTGAAGATTTTTTCCCATGATTTCCTGTTAACGTAGATTTGTCGTTATAAAAATCAAAGTAAAAATCCAGGAGTTAACTTATTAAGAACACCTGAAAAAAATGAATCGACATATAAACATTAAAACCAAAAAAAAATGAAAACAAAAATTAAACAAACAGCGATTGCCTCTCTTGCAGGCTTATTAATGGCAGGATTAATCTCATGCACAAAGGAAAACGGAACCACATCCAGCAGCCTCGAAACACCCGTACTTGAGGTAACTGCTACAGGAACAACTGCAGTCTCAATTGCAAAACTTCAGACAGTTCTCGACCCGGCATTTACTTATGATGCCACTGAACTGGAATTATTGCTCACACTTAAGGAAGAAGAGAAACTCGCCAGGGATGTATACACCTTTCTTGCCCTGAAGTATGATAACCAGGTATTCTCAAATATTTCCAAATCGGAAAACACTCATATGAATGCTGTAATATATCTTCTGAGCGATTATGGAGATGAATACACTTCGGTCCTGGCTGCCGGAGAATTTACAAATCCTGATTTTCAACAGCTTTACACTGATCTTACCACCCGCGGAACGGAATCACTCATAGAAGGCCTCAAGGTTGGCGCATTAATAGAAGAAATGGATATAAGCGATATTGTAAAGGACCTTGAATCCATGATAAACGCTAATGTAACTTTAGTATTGGAGAACCTTGAAAGGGGCTCACGCAACCACTTACGTGCTTTTACAAGACAACTGACAGTTCTTAATACAGTTTATTCTCCTGTCTTTCTTTCAGCAGAAGAATATGCCACGATTATCAGCACCCCAACTGAATCGGGCAAAAGATACCCGGTTAACGCCAACTGGAGGATGAATAAAAGAAACCCTTCCTGCCTTCTGTCAAACGGATAATATTGTGCTGAATAAATAAATTCAGCTTAATCAGGGTTGGTTGAATGAAAAATATCATGCACTAATAAAGCCGCTGGACCTCAAAAGTCCAACGGCTTTTCTCTTTAAACCTCATCTCTCTCATAAAAACACTTTATAACCGGAAATATAAATCAATGTCGTTTAGTTAAGCCCGGGTAATCAGTTTCTTACTCCCATATTCTTACCCCCCTGCCCCCCAAGGGGGGATTTAAGAACACCCCTCCCTGGGGGGTTGGGGGGTAAAAACACAAGAATAGTAGAGTGGTCCCTGTGGTAAAATATTCTTTTCATGTTTGGTAATAATATTCCTTAACTAAACGCCATTGAAATATAAATTATAATATTTTTATTACCGGACAGTTCATTAAGCAACGAAATATTTAGTTTTGTAAACCGTTTCAATTAAAAGTTCTGAATAACTAATTGTGTGTAACCTAAAACCATTCCAGCTATGATCAGATGTATAGCAATAGATGACGAACCTCTTGCCCTGAAGCAGATAACCGGTTACATTAAAAAAACTCCGTTTCTTGAGCTTGTAGGTGAATGCGAAAGTGCGCTTCATGCCATGGATTTTCTGGGGCAAACTGAAGTCGACCTTATGTATGTCGATATAAACATGCCTGATCTCAGCGGGATGGATTTTGTAAAAACACTCGAAAATCCGCCAGGAATAGTATTTATTACTGCCTATAGCGAATATGCGCTTGAAGGATTCCGGGTAGATGCCATTGATTATCTGCTTAAACCAATCAGTTACACCGACTTCCTGAAGTCGGCCAATAAGGTCAGGATATGGTATGAAAAGCAGCATGTAAAAAAAGAAGAACTAAAGAGCGACAAGAATTTCCTCTTCATTAAATCGGATTACAAGATCCTCAGGATTAACTTTGATGATATAAAATATATCGAAGGCATGAGTGAATATATCAAGATCCATGTAACAAACTCCAAACCTGTTGTAACGCTGTTAAGCATGAAGGCAATTGAAGAACAGTTGCCATCCGATAAGTTTATGCGTGTACACAGGTCATACATTATAAGCCTTTCCAAAATATCGGTCATTGAAAGGAACCGCATTATTTTCGACGGTAATATTTATATCCCTGTCAGCGACCAGTATAAGGCTAATTTTCAAAAGTATATCGACAAGAATTTCCTGAGCTGAAAATAATTTCAGGATTAAAAAGTGCAACGTAAAACGGCGAAGAAGTTTCTTCCCGGAGCACTTATTCCCGAGCCAAAAGGACGGTACCGGCAGTCAGTAATGTTCTCAACTCCGCAGTTTAATGAAAGATGTTTGTCGAGGTATAAACCTGCCTTGAAATTCAGCGTGTACCAGCCAGGAACAAACGGCAAACCTTCTTCATTTTTCGCATAAGGAGAATCATCGTTGCGTTCCGACAATGGCAGCTCTTCAAAATCCATTTTGCTGTTATACGATGCATAGAAATCGAGGCGGAGCTTCTTGCGTTCATATGTCAGGTGAGTGCTTCCAAAAAAAGGAGCAAGGTGTGAAAGAGGGTAGTTGATGAGGCTGTCTTCGCTCTGCTCCTGCCCCTTCTGATAACTGAGAGTGGTTTTAAAGGCAAATCCCTTTCCGAAATTTATATCCACACCGGCCTGGAATCCGTAAACATAAGCCTTTGAAATATTCCGGATTGCCTGAACCCGGCTCATCTCCCCGTCATATTCAATGCTGTCCCGTCCGTTGTACGTGAAATCCCTTCTGGCCAGGGCGTGATCGAGCAGTGTGTAATAAACAGCGAGGTCAATTTTCAGCTTATCGAATGTTCCTGTAAAACCTGTTTCAGCATTATAGGCATATTCAGGCTTCAGGGCATCGTTGGGAACTACAACGGATCCGGGTTCTGAAGAAAATACCTTCCCTATATCGTCAATGTTCGGCGCCCTGAACCCTGTTGAAAGATTAAAATAGATCTGCCACGTTTTAACAGGAGTGAACACAAAACCTGCGCTGCCACTAACGGCGCCATTCCTGTTTTCTGCATGAGTAAACGGAAACGGGAACATAGTCGTGTCAAAATCTGCATTAATACTGTAATGGCTGTAACGTAGACCTGTGTTTAATTTCCAGTTCGGGCTGATAGTGTATTTCAGATTTGAATAAACCCCGTAAGCTTTCCATTTAGATCCATCGGGATAGCGTGTGGACGTTGGTTCTGATGCACCGGAGAAAATATTGACTCTGTCAGCAACCGAACCTACTGAGTTGCTTACCGCTTCAGCTCCATAATACAAGGTAACCCTGTCACCAATATTTTTTATAAGATCAAGATTCAACGATAAGGCTTCAACGCTTTCAATCTGATTACGAAGTTTTGAATTCCCAAACTTTCTGTCGTGCCGGCTCTCACCATAACTCTGCCAGGCCGCTGTAAAACGCACCTGGTCGTAATATATATTTGATTGTGTGTTTGTAACTTCCAAACGGTTCATCATCCATTTCTGAGGTCCGTAATACCACTGAGCATAATCCAGGTTCCCGTCTCCGTCCGAATCAAGACAAAGCCTGTCGTAACGTGGTACATCTGAAGTTGTTGAATAATAGAATCCGTATTCAAGATTCCATGATTTTGCAGGCCTGAAAACGACCTTCTGCAGTAAGTTCATTTGATTATAACCTGAACTGATCTGAAGCGCAGGATCCGTGTTTTCAACCTGGTAATCAACGCCATCAATTGTTTCCTGATAAACGTGACGCAGGAAGTATGAATTCCCGTGTGAACCTGTTCTCAGGTCATCGAAATCAGAATACGTAAAAGCTGTTACAAAGCCTATCTTTTTAAAACCAAGATTAAGATCAACATGTCCGGTCTTTTCGGAATTCGCAGATGCATATCGCATGAAACCATTTCCGGAGATCCGGGAATTTGCCAGGCTGTCGGCAAATAAAGGCTGCAGGGTATGAAACGACATCACACCCCCTATTGCATCACTTCCATACATTACAGAACCCGGACCGAAAATAACTTCCGTACTCTCAAGCGAAGAAGCATCAATTGAAACAACGTTCTGAAGGTTTCCGGTACGGAAAATTGCATTGTTTATGCGGACCCCGTCAACGGCAAGCAGAATCCTGTTTGTAGCAAATCCCCTGATGGCGGGTGAGCCTCCCGATTGCTGACTTTTTTGAATGTACACATAGCCGCTGCTGGCCAGCAGGTCAGCCGAGGTCTGAGGATTTGAGAAAGAGACATCCCTGAGATTAAGTTTTTCAACCTTCCCCGGAATTTCAATCATCTGCTCTGTCCATCTGTTTACTGAAACGACGACCTCATTCAGAGAAATAACTGTTTGGGTGAGTTCGACGCTGAATTTCGCAGATTCCAGTTGCGGATATCCGAAGATTTCTGTTTTATATCCCATTTGCCGGAAAAAGATATTGTCGGCTCCCATAAGCTTATAAATACCTGCCTCACCACGTGCATCCGTGGTTAAAGAAACAGTCAGATCTGAGGAATAAATAACAACACCGGGAATAGGCTGTCGTGTCGTTTTATCAATAACTGTAACTGTTTGCGGAAAAAGAAGTGACGAATAAAGCACCAGCGTTGAAATAAAAAATAATTTCATCGGAATCAGAAGGTTAACCGGTAAATTAATGCCCGTGGATTAAAGATTAAAATTAATGTTTTTTGCTAAAATCTATGCAGAATAAGAATGAATGACATAATCTGTCCCAAGCCCGTAGGGCTGACATACCGCTGGAAAACAATCATGATATCATAAAACCAAAAATCCCCCGGATTACCAGGGGATTTAGTGGAGCAGCGGAGAGAGGGGGATTCGAACCCCCGGTAAGGTTACCCCTACGGCAGTTTAGCAAACTGCTGGTTTAAGCCACTCACCCATCTCTCCAGTACAACTCAGAACTTATGTTGCTTCTTAAATTTTAATGCTTTGCAGCAGTCTCTTTTCCGAAGCCCGACAAAAATATAAAAACATCAAGAAAGTGCAAAATTAATTGCCTCTTTATTTCAATTACCTTATCCTCGTCAGAAGTACCACATTTTCAACATGATGTGTATGAGGAAACATGTCAACCGGCTGCACAGCTGCTACTTCATAGCTTTCCGACATCAAAAAGATGTCCCTTGCCTGCGTCGACGGATTGCAGCTTACGTAAACAATCTTCTCCGGAGCCGCCGAAATAATTGTTTTTACAACTTCTTCAGCCATCCCTGCCCTTGGAGGATCGGTTATAATAACATCGGGATGTCCGTTCTCATTAATAAACTCCGGCGACAGAACATCCTTCATGTCTCCTGCAAAAAAACTTGCATTATGAATATTATTAATTGAAGCATTCACAACCGCATCCTTCACAGCATCTTCTACATACTCTATCCCGATGACTTTTTTTACAGCAGAAGCAACAAAACAGGCTATTGTCCCTGTTCCAGTATAAAGATCATAAACTGTTTCATTACCTGTAAATCCTGCAAACTCCCTTGCGACATTATAAAGTGTCAATGCCTGCCTTGTATTGGTCTGGTAAAACGATTTCGGCCCGATCCTGTATTTCAGCCCATCCATCTCCTCAACAAGGCAGTCATCTCCCTTATAAAGAATTGGTTGCTGATCAGTAAGAGAGTCGTTTTTCTTTGAATTTATTACATAAAATAAAGATGTTATCGCCGGAAACTGAGCTGAAAGGAAATCAAGTAAGCCTCTTCTTTTCTCCTCATCTTCATGAAATAATACCAGAATAACCATTACATCTCCGCTCAGGGTATTCCGCACAACAAGATTCCTGAGAAATCCTTTTTGTTCGCGCAGGTCAAAAAAGTCAAGTTCATTACTTTCGGCATATTCCCTTACAGCATTCCTGATTGAATCTGAAGGTTCCGGCTGAAGATGACACTGCCTGATATCCAGAACTTTGTCGAAGAGCCCCGGTATATGAAAACCAATTGCATTCTCCTTCCCGAATTTATCTCCCGATGCAATTTCCTCCGACATCCTCCATCTCTTGTCGGAAAAGGTATATTCGAGTTTGTTCCTGTACCGGAAAATTTCCGATGAACCGATTATTGGCTTTATCTCAGGCAATGCTATCTTACCTATCCTCGTGAGATTATCGCGCACCTGCTTCTCCTTATAGTACAACTGACGGTCGTATGGCAAATGCTGCCACTTACAACCCCCGCATACTCCGAAATAATCACATTCTGGCTTTATTCTTTCAGTCGAATACTCATGAAACCGTATGACTATTCCTTCGAGGTATTTCTTCCTCTTCCTGATTACCCTCAGATCAACCACATCACCGGGTATAAGCATCGGTACAAAAACAACCAGATTATCAACCCTGGCAAGGGCATTGCCTTCCGCCCCGATATCAGTAATCTTTACTTTCTCAAGCAAAGGCAGCTCTTTTCTTCTTCCCACCTGAATTTTCCTTTATTTTGAATTTTTTATGTTCTCCAGGAACATAATGCCCTGCAACATGCATGGCACAATACCCTGAGTATGATTAACATTCGGGACTATAACTTTCTTTATTATATCACCCGAGGTTCCTGCCCCGATCATTGCAGAATACATATCTTCAGTTGAAACCGGATTCACATCAAGATCTGCAGAGCCGTGCAGGAGCAAAAGCGGCTTGTACCCATGCCAGGCGGCAATACTATTTGCTTCAAGCGAAGATCTTACTGTTGAATATTTCGCCGATGAAGAATAACCTGACAGGAAGTCCGCATTCATCAGGTCGGCAATTGACGTTGTGAGCTGGGCGTTTATCTGATCGGAGGTCATTGTACCGTTATACATGGTTCCGACCCTCGAAGCATAAGGCTCTTTGAACAGGTCGGATATCGGATTGGTAAACTGTCCGTATTTGGAATATGCATTTAATATATATCCCAGGTAATAGGGCTGGGGATATGTTGCCAGATTTACCATTCCCGATAAAAGAAGGGAAATATTATACGGTCCGGCTCCGCATGCGCTTCCTCTCAGAGTGAAATCATCCTTATAGTCAAGTTCGAGTGCCTTATGAAGCGCCAATGTAGCCCATCCTCCCTGAGAATAACCAAGAAGGTAGCATTCATTATTCACCGTAACGCCGGGAAGTTCTCCATTTCCAAGCTCTTTAACCGCATAAAGCATATCGACAAGCGATTGAACAGTCGGTTCTTTAACGAGATATGGATGTGTAACTGACGCTGATTCTCCGAAACCCGGATAATCGGCAATTAAGACTATATAACCCGTTGAAGCTAGAAGCTCAATAAGCTGAAAGGAATAATTCAGCGGATATTCCGAAGGAGCAAATGCGTTCATCGTATTCGTTCCATTCTGGAATGAGAGCATGGGATAATCACCCGGTGTTGATGGCACGCATACAAGTCCCGAAGCAACGATCTTCTTTCCGTCAATAGTGGTATTATACAGCATTTTGTAAATATTGACATCGCTCACTACAAACTGCTTTATCTGGGCTATTTCGGGAACTGACCCGGTGACGTTGTCAATTAAGCCGTTAATGTATGTCCTTGTAAACGGCGCAACCAGCTCCTTCGACACATAATGTTCATAAGTAATCAGGTCTTCGTTTTTCCTGCACCCTGTAATGAAGGTGAGTATCATAGCACAAATTGCGAGAATTTTCAATATGGATCTTTCTGTTTTCATATATTTAATTGTTTCCCTGGTAGATTAATAATATATCTTTCTAACCATATAGCCCTCTGTTTGTTCAATCATTGAGTTTACCCCCTTGTGAACCTTTGAGACATCCTTAGCGTCCTTCGTGGTTAATTATTTCTTTTTTTACCACTAGGGACCCGAAGGGTTGCACGAAGGTCAGTAAGGTCAACTTAATAATACACAGCCCTGTTATTCAAATTTCAATTTACAAATATACGCTTAAAAACCCGGTTAGACCCAACCCGGGATCACCTTCATTTTTCCCGACTGACATACTTTTCCTATATTTGCAGACATTTTAATTAATTCTATGGTCTCAGTTCAGGACATTTCAGTATCATTCGGAAGTTTCGACCTGTTATCAGGCATTTCTTTTCTGATCAACGATCAGGACAGGATAGGCCTTGCAGGTAAAAACGGAGCAGGCAAGTCAACCCTTCTTAAGATCATCTCTGGTCTCCAGAGTCCAACAGGAGGCCTGATCGACATGTCGAAGGATGTTACAATCGGCTACCTTCCTCAGCAAATGAGGGTCGATGACACAACAACCGTACTTAATGAGACAGTTACTGCATTTTCTGAACTGATAGGTCTCTCGGAGGAAATTGAATTTTGCAGTTCCGAAATTACCCGGAGGGAAGATTATGAATCGGTTGAATACCTTAAGCTTTGCGATCATATGACGGTAATCGAAGAGAGATACCGCATGCTGGGGGGAACAAACTACATGGCCGAAGCCGAACAGACCTTGCTGGGTCTTGGCTTTGAGCGCAAGGATTTTGACAGATATACAAGGGAACTCAGCGGCGGCTGGAGGATGCGTATAGAACTGGCTAAGATTCTTTTACGCAAGCCTTCACTCTTCCTGCTCGACGAACCTACAAACCATCTTGACATTGAATCAATTCAATGGCTCGAAACTTTCCTTGCAGGCTACTCCGGAGCCGTTCTGCTTGTATCGCACGACCGCGCCTTTCTCGATAATGTTACAAAAAGGACTATCGAGATTTCATTGGGTAAAATTTATGATTACAAGGCCTCCTGGTCAAAATACCTGGTTCTCAGGGAAGAACGCAGGGAACAACAGTTAGCATCTTTCAGGAACCAGCAGAAGATGATCGAAGAAACTGAAAAATTCATCGAAAGGTTCAGGTATAAAGCGACAAAAGCTGTTCAGGTACAGTCGAAGATCAAACAGCTCGACAAGGTCGAGAGACTGGAAGTTGATGACGAGGACAACAGTGCAATTAACCTCAGGTTCCCTCCTGCCCCTCGCTCAGGAACCATTGTCGTAGAAGCGGAAGGGCTGTCGAAAAGCTATGGAGAACTGATTGTCCTGAACCATGTTTCCATAAAGATCTCCCGTGGCGAAAAGGTAGCATTCGTGGGCAGGAACGGCGAAGGAAAAACAACTCTTTCAAAAATCATTATAGGCCAGCTCGATCATACGGGAATCCTTAAGATGGGACATAACGTGAAGATCGGTTATTTTGCCCAGAACCAGGACGAACTCCTGGATGAGAACAAAACAGTTCTTCAGACCATCGACGACATAGCAAAGGGAGACGTAAGAACTAAGATCCGCGATATGCTTGGGGCTTTTCTCTTCCGCGGCGATGAAGTGGAGAAGAAGGTTAAGGTCCTCTCGGGAGGAGAGCGATCAAGGCTTGCCCTTGTCAGGCTTCTGCTTGAACCAAGCAACCTGCTGGTTCTCGATGAACCTACGAACCATCTCGATATGAGGTCGAAAGATATCCTGAAGCAGGCTCTTATAAAATTCGACGGAACAGTGATAGTAGTATCTCACGACAGGGACTTTCTCGACGGAATAGTGGAAAAGGTATTTGAGTTCAGGCATAACAGGATTAAGGAAAATATTGGCGGGATCTATGACTTTCTCCGGAGGAAAAAAATTGAAAACCTGAAGGATATTGAGAAAAAAGAGAAAGTAAAGATTGAAGCCGTAAAACAGGATATCTCTTCCAATAAACAAAAATATCTCGACAAGAAAGAATTTGAGAAAAACCTCCGGAAACTGAGGAGAAGACTTGAGGAATCTGAAGCCGTAATTGAAAAGATAGAAGCTGAGATCCAGGCTGTTGACAAATCATTCATGGAACCCGGGAATTCAACTGAAGCACATGAAATAGATTACAACAGTTACCGCGATCTGAAGGAACAACTTAACGAAGAGATGGACAGGTGGGCTTCATACAGTGATGAGGTGGAAGAATTCTTAAAGAATAATGACTGAGGATGGAATCACAATTTTTTGATAAGGAATACAGGGTACATGTATATGAAACAGGACCCGACGGCAAGCTTAACTTATTTTCACTCTTCAATTACCTTCAGGATATTGCCTCCGACCATGCCGTTTTCCTGGGTTTTGGAAGGGATGACCTCATGCGTGATAACCGTTTCTGGGTATTGTCGAGAATGTATGCCGAGGTAAAAGAATGGCCTGTATGGGAAGACAAAATCATTGTTAGAACATGGCCAAACGGAACCGATAAACTGTTTGCTCTCAGAAACTACGAGGTAAGGTTTCCCGATGGAAGACATATTGCTTCAGGAACATCGTCGTGGCTTATCCTTGACCAGACTACCAGGAGGGTTCAAAGACCCGATACGGTGCTTGCCAGATTTCAGCCTAATCTTAACCTGACAGATTCTCCCCTAAGGTATGCTACAAAAATCGACGCTGCAGCCGAAACCGGAAATGAAACGCTACCCTTCAGAGTAAGAGTGAGCGACATCGATGTAAATCTCCATACCAACAATGTTCAATATCTTAAGTGGGCTTGTGATACTTATGGCATCGAATTTGTGATGAAGAATATTCCTAAGTCGGCCGAAATAAATTATCTTGCAGAATCTGTCTTTGATGAAGAAATAACAATACAGACTTCGGTCGGAGAGGAAAAATGCCTGTTTTACAATCATTCCGTTTTCAGGACTGACGGACGGAAGGAACTCTGCAGGATCAGAATTGAATGGATAGAGGGAAATGTTAATTAAAATAATCAGAATCGGGATGAGAAATTTTATCGCTGCCAGAACATTGTTTTTCCTGTTCGTCTCCTCTCTTTTTATACCTTTTCTTAACTCCTGCAATATGTCACAGCAGGCTGTCGATTCTAAAGATCTCTCATATCTTTACAATCCGGTAAAGAATCCGTTCAATCCACGTTATTGTATTTATAATGTCACGGATCAATCTTCATTACTTTCGGTAAAATTCTTCCCCAGCGATCTCTATTTTTCTGAAGCAAATCCTCAGGGTCTTCCAACTGCCATGCTGCTTCTCACAGTAAGGCTTTTCGATACAAGCCGTGGCCGTGTTCTGGCCGATACTGCAGCCTACGAACTTAGTATCGCCAGAGAAAAAGGCAAACCCGAATATTTTTACAATGTGCCTCTGAACGTTGAACCAGGGAAAAAATATATGGCTGAAGTCAGGGTTTTCGACCGGATCAGGATTCAGTCAGTTCAATCATTCGTCCCTTTTAACACACTGACATATAACAACAAATATTCCTTCAAAGCCCAGGGCCACTTTGAAAAGAATCCACTTTTTACTCCAATCATAAGGGTTAATGAATATCTGAACCTGATCTACAACAGGGGTCATGCCGACAGTCTGTATATTTCGTTTTACAAGCCATTTCGTGAGGTCCCTGATCCTCCCTCGATGCTGCTCCCCGAAAAAACACTCGATTATGCGCCTGAAAAAATTGTTGCCCTGGCTTACTCCGATACCCTGCCACTTATGTTTCCGCGTGAGGGAATATACCTGTGTTCTGTCGACAGGAAGGTTGCTGACGGCTATACATTTCTGAACATGGGCATTTCATATCCTTCAATGAACAGGCCCGAAACAATGATCGAACCCCTGGCTTATCTTGCCTCATCTGATGAGTTGGACAAAATGCGTTCGGCTGAAAGGACAAAAACTGCACTCGACGACTTCTGGATCAAATGCGGCGGAAATGTGGAAAAGGCAAGGGAATTGCTAAGGATCTACTATACCCGCGTGCTCTATTCCAATTACTATTTTACCTCGTACAAGGAGGGCTGGATGAGCGAAAGAGGAATGATCTATATTATTTACGGCCCACCCGATAAAGTCTATAAGACCTCCGAAGGGGAAAGCTGGGGTTACAGGAAACCTGTTGTCAAATCCTCCTGGGGGACAGGTTATAAGGTAAGTGATGAATTCCTTTACTTCAATTTCAAAAAGAAAGACAATGTTTTTTCTGACAACGATTATTACCTGAGTCGCAACGAAACTCTTGTCACCTACTGGGATAAGGCTGTTTTAAGCTGGAGGAAAGGAATTGTCTTCCGGCTCGACAATCCGGAAGGTATTTAGGAACTTTAAAAGTGAATTAAACTGAATAAGAATGCAGAAAGAAACAGATTGTATCTTCGGATTGAGAGCGGTGATTGAAGCCATAAGGGCAGGAAAGCAGATTGATCGTCTGCTTGTAAAACAGGGGTTGCAGGGATCTCTCTATCATGAATTGATGACTGAAGTCAGAGACCGTAACATTGTATACCAGATAGTCCCACTGGAAAGAATAGAACTTGTAACCAGAAAGAACCATCAGGGCGTTCTGGCCTGGTTATCTGAAATAGAATTTCAATATATCGCCAATCTTTTGCCGATGATATTTGAAAAGGGCGAAGATCCCCTCATCATAGCCCTTGATGGGGTATCCGATGTAAGGAACTTCGGGGCAATAGTTCGTACAGCAGAATGCCTGGGAGCTCATGCCATAATTATTCCGGAGAAGGGATCGGCAAGGATTACCGCCGACGCAGTCAAGACATCGGCCGGAGCACTTCATACCTTTCCGGTCTGCAGGGAAAAAAGCATAGTCAGGGCTATAGAATACCTTAAGGATTCGGGGCTTAAAATCGTTTGTGCCGGAGAAAGGGCAGGAACTCCTGCCGCTGAAGTACCTCTCACTGGCCCTACTGTGCTGATTCTAGGTTCGGAGGAAAAAGGTATAAGCCGCGAACTTGTAGCCTTGTCGGATCATCAGATCAGAATTCCAATGACAGGAACAATCGCATCGCTTAATGTTTCAGTTGCAGCAGGGATTTTACTTTATGAAATAACTCGTCAACGGGCTAAATAAAGGCACACGACGCAAGGCACACGACTCTGATGCTGGCGCGGATTTGCAATCCGTGCTCTGCTGGCGCGCCTTGTGTCATGCGCCTTGCGCCTATTCTATTATATCCCTGATTCTTTTATCGAGCATAGCCTGATCGGCTGTGAATGAAGCCAGCCCGGCCAGGGTAAGAAGAGTATCGGGAGCTATCTTTCCCTCTTTGATCTTCTGTTCCCAGCGTGAGTGAAGAGGTATCTTGCCATCGGAGGCGATAAAGCCCTTTTCTTCTTTTGTAAGGGAAGGAAACATATCAAAGCATCCCTCTTCGTGAGCAATCCTGACAAGTTCCTGACCCGTTGCGGGAACATTATCTGCCAGGCGGTCGGCAAGGGTCAGAACCTTTTCGTCGACCTGCCAGAACTTTTCGATACCAATACCATTAGTGCTATCGAAGATACTTACATCATAATTCTCATGAGTGCGTGAAGTGAATTTGCCGCTTAATTCCTTTCGTCCTGCTGCTGCAACTTTTGGAGGCATTGTGAAAACATCAACACCTGCAAGCAGTTCAAGCTGATAATGGTTCCGGAGGCTGGCAGCAATCTGTTTAGTCTGCCACGGATTTTTCGCCGACATCCCTGTAACCCAGTTCTGGGAAGCTATTGTAGCCATTTCTCCGGCACCTGTACCGTCGCCCAGTTTGTTATCCGCCATGTATGCTCCTATCCTTCCCAGGAAGACATTGACATAATCGGGTCTCGCGACCCTTGTTATCAGAACATTCTCACGGGCACTGAAACCAAGAGTAAAGTTGATTCTTACACCAGAATCTTTCAGGAGTCTTGCCCCAATTAGCCCCTCAGGCGTATATGGCACCTTTACTACAAAGTGCTCAGGGCATATTTCATGAAAACGCTTACCATAATTCAAAATAGCCTTAATATCCCGGGCAGTGTCGGTATGAAGTTCAACGCTTACGTAACCTCCGAATTTCGACGCCAGCCTTAGTCCATGACGTGCATTGAGAATAAATGCTATTTCCTTAATCCTCTCCTCCGGAGAAAGATCCCTCACAACGCTTTTTGCCTCAGAGATGAAAACATCATAAATACCCTTTTGAATCTCATTATTAAGAAGGGTGTTATTGGTCGTGAGTGCGCTCATCTCAGCGCTCCAGTTTGCTTCCGCCTCATCCATGTCGCCCGTATCGAGCCACAATTCAGTCCCGGCATTTTGAAGTGACTCCCAGAAAGGATCTTTTTTCCCGCTTACGTGCTTCTCATTAAGATTCTTCCAGACAAAATCACTGATTCGTGTATTAAGATCGGCCATGGTATTTATTTAAGGTATCTGATTACTGTTTTTGTCTTTGGCTGTGAGAAAGTCGTAGCCTCCCGGCTGCTGATAGACTCTCAGTCCAAACTCGTCCATTATAGCAATAAAGTGTTCGAAGATCTCAGCCTGTATATTCTCGTATAAGGCAAACTGACTGTTCCTGGTAAATGCATATACCTGCAGAGGCAATCCGTGCTGCTCAGGCTCCTTGTGACGAACAACGATTGCCTGTTCCGTTTCGATCATTGGATGCTGCCTGAGATATCTTTCTGCATAGTACCTGAACACGGCCAGATTTGTTATCCGCGAAGTGTTGAAGAAGGTAGTATCTATTTTATCCTGAGGCAAACCCTTTTCATCTGTTTGCTTATCAGCTAAAAACTCTTTTATGTCCTTGTTAAGCGAAAGACTTGTTCTAAGTTCATTGTCAAGAAACTTTATACTCCTTATATCGATAAGTATCGACCGTTTGATCTGCCTTACTCCCGATTCTTCCATGCCCTTCCAGTTCTGAAAAGACTCATTGACAAGCGAATAGGTAGGAACTGTTATTATTGTTTTATCAAAATTCTGAACTTTAACTGTATTCAATGTAATGTCAGTGACATTTCCGTCAACATTACGGCCAGGGATAGAGATCCAGTCGCCTACCCTTAGCATTTGATTAACCGAAAGCTGGATACTGGCAACAAGCCCGAGCAGGGTATCCTTGAAAACAAGGATGAGCACTGCTGCCATTGCGCCCAGACCCGTTACGACAGCCCTGATATCTATTCTAAATACAACCGATATCACTACCAGTATAGCAGTTACAACAACAACTATCTTAACCAGCTGGACATAACCCTTTATATGACGGTGCTGCGAAACAGGCAGCGTATTATAAATAGCGTGCCAGGCTTCTATAAATGCATTTAAAACAATGGTTCCCGCAAGGACCATATAGACGTATGAGAGGTTGTGAACAAAAATAAGCCACGAAGGGTATGCCTTCAGGGCCCATCCTGCCATAAACCAAATCACCAGTGCAGGAGCAAGATGCGATAACCTTGTAAATACCTTTTTCTCCAGGAAAACATCATCCCAGGTTGTTGTCGTTTTTTTGACAATTCTGGTAACAATCTTAAGAATGATGGCTTTGGCGACGACATTCGCCAGCCAGCTAAGAAAAACCACAATGAGGACCAATGCTATAGTGCTTAACAGGGATGCTAAGCTATAGCTTAATCCGGCACGGACAAACATCTCCTTGAACCAAATAGACGGATCGTTCGTAAAAAGCATACTGAGTAAATAATACAATCAGCGGCAAAAGTATAAAAATAATCAATCTGTTAGGTGAGGTTAACTGCAATAATAAAAGAGGCTGTCTCAAAAGTACTCAGTGGAACTCTGTGCAAACTCTGTGATCTCTGTGTAAGTTCTTAATTTTTTGTTACACAGAGAGACACGGAGTAGAACAGAGGTCCACAGAGAAAACAAAAATGTAATTTTTGACTTTTAATACAGCCTCTTCAAATGTGAATGATCCGACTTGCAAAATTAACTCTGCTTTCTGTCAATAAGATAGAATAAGACAAGGCTGAGACCACCGAAAAGGAATACCATTGAAACATATCCTGGTCCGTTTGGCATTATGCCCAGTGATTCCAGGATAGCACCTACAATAATTCCAACTCCCACACCCATACTTAGCATTCCGACTTTAAGGCTAAACTTGCCCCAGGCGAAAGAAAATTTCGTACCCTCTTTCCCTGTATTGAAAAGGCTCGCATCAGCACCTTTTTCTATCAGGGCCATCCTTTCTCTGTTTCGGGTAGTGTAGTGAAGATACACGATGCCAAATACCATGGCGAAAAAGGCGATAAAAGCAATCATTGGTTCCATAATTTCAGTTTTAATTAATAATCCATTTTGAACTTTAGACATCAGCATATACATTCTGGTTACATCATTACTCCAGATTCTTCTGTTTTTCAACAAACAGTTAATAAAGAAATGAACTAATTATGTTAAATATCATCTGGCGTTTTCCTTTATGTTGCTAATTTTGCAGTGTGAAAAAAATAACAATATGACTGATCTTTCATGCAAATACCTGGGATTGCAACTAAAGAATCCCATAATAGTTGGCAGCTCGGGATTAACCTCATCGATAGCCAATCTCAGGACTATTTCAAAGCTCGGCGCCGGAGCCGTTGTATTAAAATCGATTTTCGAGGAACAGATCAGGTTTGAGGCTGACAAATTCCTCCAGTCAGAAAATCCTGAAGTAAAATCATGGCAGGAAGCTTTTCAGGGCATTGTAAGCAAAACCGAATTCTATTTCGACGAAGCTTACAGCTACCTTACAAGTTATGCCCAGGAACATACGCTTAAACAGTATCTGTCTCTTATATCAGAAGCCAAAGAAGAACTTGACATTCCGATAATTGCCAGTATAAATTGCAGCACGCAATATGACTGGCAGTACTTTGCAAAAAGGATCCAGAATGCAGGAGCGGATGCTCTGGAACTTAATGTCTATGTCCTTCCTTCCGACTTTGATAAATCGGGAGCCGAGAATGAAAAAGTATATTTCGATATTATAAAGGAGGTTCAGAAATATATCACCATCCCTGTTTCACTGAAAACCGGATATTATTTTTCGAGTGTGGCACAGACCCTTTTAAACTTGTCGGAAACCGGAATTGCAGGTCTTACTCTTTTCAACAGACCCTACAACCCTGATATAGATATTGAGCATCTTAAGGTAAGTGCTTCGAACATGTTCAGTTCCGAAGCGGAATACAGCCATAGCCTCCGCTGGATAGCCCTTATGGCAGGAAGAATTAAATGCGACATAGCGGCTTCAACGGGCATTCATAACCACGAGACAGCAATCAAGCAGCTTCTTGCCGGCGCCGATGCTGTTCAGATGGTTTCGGTTTTCTACAAACACCACTTTGATATCATTCCTCAGGTGATAAACGGACTGGAATCATGGATGGAAAGCCACAGTTTTAAGACCATTTCCGATTTCAAAGGGATGATGAGCAGCAAGAATGTTCACAATCCGGCATCTTATGAACGCGTTCAGTTCCTTCGTCTCTTTTCAAGCATTGAGTAATTCAATCCCAAAAAAACTAAAAATGTCTCATTCCGAACATCATACTGAAAGAAACAACCTGGCAGGCGGCATTGAAAAAAATGTCGGGGTCCTGACACAGAAATGCTATCAGTGCGGCAAATGTTCTGCCGGCTGTCCTGTAGCTGATCAGATGGACTTCCCCCCAAGCATGGTTTTAAGACTTCTCCAGACCGAAACTCCGGAAAATGACGACAAGGTCCTGAGGTCGCATTCCATCTGGCTCTGTATTGCATGTGAAATGTGTCTGAGCCGTTGCCCGATGGAGATTGATATTCCATCAATGATGGACTATCTGAGACAGAGTTCGCGCACTGAAAAGAAGGTTAATAAAAAGGCAAAGAATATCATCGCCTTTCATAAATCGTTCCTTAACTCAATAAGGTACACGGGCAGACTCTTCGAACTCGGACTTATAATTGATTATAAGAGACAATCTCTCAATTTGATGCAGGATGTATCCCTTGCTCCTAAGATGATTTCCAGGGGAAAACTCCATTTCATCCCCAATATGATAAAAGATACCGGCCACATGGCCAGAATATTCAAAAAAACCAGTAAAAAATAAGGCCCTCATGAAGACTGGAATATATCCCGGATGTTCGCTGACCGGTTCAGCCCGCGACTATAATGAGTCGGTTTTTGCTCTCGCCGAAGCATTTGGACTGGAACTGAATCAGATTCCCGACTGGAACTGCTGCGGCGCTACTGCAGCCCACAACCTTAACAAAGAATTATCCCTGGCTCTTCCCGCAAGAATTCTTGCCATTGCCGAAAAAAACGGGATCGACGAAATCATTGTTCCCTGTGCGGCGTGCTACAGCCGATTGGTTGTAACCCAGCATGAACTGAAGAAAAATCCTGAGCTCAAAAACAGGATTAATGAAGTGATTGAAATGGACTACAGGGGAACATCAAAAATTCTTAATGTAATCGAGTGGATCGATAAATATATTATCCCTGTCGTTGCAGAAAAAACTGTAAAGCCTTTTAATTATAAGGTTGCATGTTACTATGGATGCCTCCTTGTGAGGCCAAACAAGGTGCTTAATTACGACAGGGCCGAGGATCCACAGACCATGGATGTTGTGATGACCAAAATAGGAGCTGTACCTGTCGACTATCCATATAAAACGGAATGCTGCGGTGCAGGTTTCTCAGTTTCAAGAACAGATATCGTTTCAAAATTATCGGGTAAAATCATCGAGGATGCGGAATACCGTGGTGCCGATGCAATTATTGTTGCATGTCCCATGTGTCATTCCAATCTCGACATGCGACGTCCCGATATAAATAAATACTGGGCAACTGAATACAAGATCCCGGTCATTTTTGTAACTCAGGCCATAGGCCTTGCAATCGGTTTATCTCCTGAAAAAGTGGGATTGAAGCGACATTTTGTTGATGTTAAAATCAGTTAAAGCCAAAAAACTCTGAAAAATGGCCAGAATAGGTGTATTTGTTTGTCATTGCGGTGAAAATATAAGTGCTACTGTCGATTGCGGTAAGGTTGCCGAGACTATCGGTAAACTTAAGCACGTAGCCCTGAGCACGGAGTACAAGTATATGTGCTCCGATCCCGGTCAGACTCTGATCAAGGAAGCTATTAAAGAACATAATCTTACAGGTGTGGTCGTATCTGCATGCTCCCCGCGAATGCATGAGCCTACATTCAGGAAAGCCTGCGCCGAAGGAGGACTTAACCCCTTCCTTTGCGAGATGGCTAACCTTCGCGAACATTGCTCCTGGGTTCATGAGAAAAACGAACTAACCACCGAAAAGGCAATTGATATAGTAAGGACCCAGGTTGAAAAGGTAAAACTCAACTCGGCTCTTCAGCCAATAAAGGTGCCTGTTACCAAAACAGCCATGGTCATTGGAGGTGGTATCGCAGGAATCCAGTCGGCGCTCGACATTGCAAATTGCGGACATAAGGTGATTATGATTGAGCGTTCTCCTTCAATTGGCGGTCACATGTCGCAGCTTTCAGAGACCTTTCCCACACTCGACTGCTCACAGTGCATCCTTACTCCGCGAATGGTAGAGGTAGCCCAGCATCCGAATATTACTCTCTATACTTATGCAGAGGTCGAAAGTGTCGAAGGATTTATCGGGAACTTCAAGGTTAAGGTCAGGAAGAAAGCCAAGAGCCTTGACGAGAAGGCATGTACGGGCTGCGGGCTCTGTACCACGAAATGTCCGCAGAAGAAGATCCCGAATGAGTTTGAACAGGGAATGGGAATGCGTCCTGCTATCTATGTTCCGTTCCCCCAGGCTGTTCCAAACAGGCCAGTTATAGATAAAGAGCATTGTACTTATTATTTAAAAGGCAAATGCAAGATTTGTGAAATCGTCTGCCCCACAAAGGCTATACGTTTCGATCAGCCCGACGAAATACTTGAACTTGAGATAGGCGCAATAGTTGTTGCCACAGGCTTCGACATTAAACATGCCGACTTCTTCCCTGAATACGGTTATGGCAGGTACAAGGACATTATAGACGGTCTTCAGTTTGAACGTCTTGCCTCAGCCTCAGGCCCTACTTCAGGTGCTATACTAAGGCCATCCGACGGCAAGGTGCCAAAAAATATCGTTTTCATCGCATGCGCAGGTTCGCGCGACCCGGCAAAAGGGATAGCCTACTGTTCAAAGATCTGCTGCATGTACACTGCCAAGCACGCAATGCTATATAAACATAAGGTGCACGAAGGAAAGGCTCATGTATTCTATATGGACATCCGTTCGGGCGGAAAGAACTACGATGAATTCGTCAGACGCGCTATTGAGGAAGATCACGTAAATTATATCAGGGGAAGAGTATCTACTATTTTTGAACGAGACGGCAAGCTTTTCGTGAAGGGCGTCGACACTCTCCTGGGAGCCATGCCTGTTGAGATTGAGGCCGATATGGTTGTACTTGCCACAGCTGGCGTAGCAAACTCCGGTGCCGAAGATCTTGCTCAGAAACTACATGTTTCGTACGATTCACATAAATTCTTTGCCGAAGCACATCCAAAACTGAAACCTGTAGAGACCAACACGGCCGGGATCTTCCTGGCCGGAGCTTGTCAGAATCCCAAGGATATTCCCGATTCAGTATCACAGGCCTCAGGGGCAGCAGTAAAAGTTGCCGCACTCTTCTCCCAGAGCGAGCTTACCCGCGAACCACTTGTCGCAGTTGTAAACCGTACTTCTCCACCGTTGTATTCGACCTGTGTCGCCTGTGGCATGTGCAAACCTGTTTGTCCGTACCAGGCAATAGAGCTTGAAGAATTCAAAGCCCGCGATGGCAGGGTAGTTAAAAAGGCCGCACGGATAAATGAAGGCCTGTGCCAGGGATGCGGTACCTGTGTTGCGGTCTGCCGTTCCAAATCGATCGACCTGCTGGGTTATTCGAACAACCAGGTCTATGCCGAGGTCGTCGCACTGCTAAATGATTATTAACAGGTTATAAATTGTAAGTTTTTCATAAACGAAAATAATATGTCAGATTTTGAACCAAAAGTTGTCGCCTTCGTCTGTAACTGGTGTACCTACGCCGGCGCCGATTTAACAGGAACAAGCCGGATAAAGTATGCATCGAATGTCAAGATTATCCGGTTCCCCTGCACGGGAAGGATCGACTTCATGCTTCTCCTTAAGGCATTTGCAAATGGCGCCGACGGTATTATTGTCTCTGGCTGTCATCCTAACGACTGCCACTATACCTCAGGCAACTTCCACGCCAAGCGCCGCTGGATAATGTTCAAGGAATTGATGGACTTCATGGGCATAGATATGAATCGCATCACCTTTTCGTGGGTCTCAGCCGCCGAAGGTGCAAGGTGGGCCGATGTCGTAAACTCAACAGTTACCCGTATCCGGGAGCTCGGTCCTTATGTATCATATAAAGAACTGGTTAATAAATCAGTCGAAGAGGAGGTGAAAAATGACTAATCTGATAAACAGGGCAAAGGAACTGCTTGAGAATGGTACAGTAAAGGTAGTAATTGGCTACGAAGCCGGTCCGACAGGATTGGCAAGACCAGCATTTATTACCGACCCTGCAAAAGCCGGAAAGCTTATCTATGACGACAGATGTGTCCAGAATCTTGCTGTTTACCTTACCAAGGCTGAAGTAAAAAACCTTGGGAAGATGGCAATAGTATCAACGCTGCCTGTAATGAGGAGCATAATGATGCTTATTTCAGAACATCAGGTAATGGGAGATAATATAGTCGTTCTTGGCATCTCGACCGAAAAAGAACTCCTGGATATAGCTGATATAGGAGTGATGAAGGGTTATATTGAAAAATGTGACCTTCGCAATCCCGAAAAAGACAGGGAAACGCTTGCAATGCTCAACGCCTTAACTCCGGCAGAGCGATTCGCCTGGTGGCAGAAGGAGATGGAGAAATGCATTAAATGTTATGCCTGCCGTCAGGCTTGCCCTATGTGCTACTGCATCCGTTGTACCGTTGAAGTGAACCAGCCGCAATGGATTCCCGTTCAGGCAAATCCCCATGGCAGCACCGAATGGCATATCCTGAGGGCCATGCATCTTGCAGGCAGGTGCATTAGCTGTGGCGAATGCGGAAGAGCATGCCCGGTTGGGATACCCTGTCATCTGCTTACAATGCAATTGGCCGACCAGGTGAACAACTATTTCCACGTACATGCCGGCACGTCCGACAATATGACCTCGGTATTATCGACCTACGAACCTAATGATAAAGAAAGCTTTATAATTTAATATGGAAACTACCAGAAAATTAATCAGGAAGCAATCGTTAGAGAAACTTTATGCCCATTTGTCGGGAAGCCGCAAAATATATGCACCGGTGACCGCAGCTAACAAACAGGTGGATTATAAATACAATCCTCCTTATGCAGAAGTTGCTTCCGACCACATCAGATCGACCCTTTCGGTTAAAAATATAGTATTCCCAAAGGTTGAAAACCTCTTCCTTTTCACAAATAACAGAACCGAAAGCACAATTACCGATATCGAACTGTTTAAAATACCCGAAGTGGTCCTTTGGGGCGCACACCCCTGCGACACTGCAGCCTTCGATGTACTGCGCTCGATATTCTGCTGGGATACAAAAGATGAATTTTTCTCACAAAGAGTTGAAAAGCTTACGGTTATAGGCTTTGCCTGTCACAAGAGCGACGATTACTGCTTCTGCACTTCAACCGGTTTGTCACCCGATTCATCAAAAGGCAGCGACATTCTTCTTTCAAGGCTTCAAAACGGAGATTATGTCGCAGACATAATTACTGAAAAAGGCAATGCTATCCTGGACTCCTGCCCCGGACTTTTTGAAGCGGCACCTGACGAGAAGCCGGTTATCACAGAGGTTAAGGTTAAATTCAGCCATGAACAGGTAACTGCAAAACTTGCAAACGCATTTGAACACCCATTCTGGATAGAGAATTCCCTGAGGTGCATTGGCTGCGGAGCATGTGCATACGTTTGCCCCACCTGCGCCTGCTTCGACATTCAGGATGAAACCAAAGGGAAAAACGGGAAGCGATACAGGAGCTGGGATTCATGCGGGTTCGGACTGTTCACTCTTCATACTTCGGGTCATAACCCGCGTCAGGTACAGAGCCAGAGATGGCGCCAGAGAATAATGCATAAATTTTCATACATGCCCGACCGCAATGAATCACTGGGTTGTGTGGGTTGCGGCAGATGTTCAAGCGGATGCCCTGTTGACATGAATATTTCGGAGCAGCTTGAAGCATTACAAAACATTTAATCTTTACAAACCATGAGCGAAAATATCTATAAGCCCTACCTGATGGAGATCGTAAACATCGTCGAAGAGACTCCTGACGTAAGGACATTCCGCTTAAAATTCAAAAACAACGAAGAAGCTGAGAAATTCTCGTTTAAGGCTGGCCAGTTTGGTGAATATTCTGTTTTTGGTGAAGGAGAATCAACATTCTGTGTGGCCTCTTCACCCACCCGCAAAGGATACATCGAATGTACTTTCCGAAAAGCAGGCCGTGTAACAAATTCACTTGCTAACCTCGAGATAGGAGACAC
Organism: uncultured Bacteroidota bacterium; assembly: GCA_903844815.1. Lineage (GTDB taxonomy): Bacteria > Bacteroidota > Bacteroidia > Bacteroidales > VadinHA17 > LD21. The sequence goes on from CAIMVD010000167.1 coordinate 34,392, forward strand.
AGTTGGCTTCAGGGGGCCTTACGGAAACACTTTCCCGATAGAAGAGTGGGAAGGAAAAAACCTGCTCTACATAGCAGGTGGTATTGCCCTCCCTCCAATGCGTTGCGTGATATGGAATACTATTGACCTTCGCGAAAAATATAAGGATATAACTATCGTTTACGGCGCCCGTACAGTCAGCGACCTTGTTTATAAGGATGAACTTAAAGAATGGGAAGACCGGCCCGATATTAAGCTTATAACGACAGTAGACCCCGGAGGGCAGACACCCGAATGGAGAGGAGAAATTGGCTTTGTCCCGATGGTACTGGAAAAGGTTGCCCCTTCATCGGATAATACAGTGGCTATTCTCTGCGGCCCTCCCGTAATGATAAAATTCACAATGCCTGTGCTTAAAAAGCTGGGGTTCAAGGATAAAGACATTTATACAACCCTTGAGAACAGGATGAAATGCGGTTTTGGAAAATGCGGCCGGTGCAATGTGGGCAAGGTATTCGTCTGTAAGGATGGTCCCGTGTTCAGCTACGAACAGATCCTGGAGCTTCCCGAAGAGTATTAATATTTATCCCACGAAAAATAAACTCATTCGTTTTGTAACCGGTTCCTGCTTTTACTCGTCAAATGACAAGTATGGAGTATAAGGGCGACATAACGTACATTGAACAGGTGCTTGCAGGCAATTTGAATGCTTACAGCCATCTGGTCGACAGACATAAGGACAGGGCTTTTAACCTTGCATTAAGAATCTGCGGAAACACTGAGGAAGCCGAAGAGATAACCCAGGATTCGTTTTTAAAAGCCTTCCGGTCGCTCAGCAGCTTTAAAATGAAAAGCAGCTTTTCCACATGGCTTTACAGAATAGTATATAACTCATCAATCTCAAACGTAAGAGGCAGGAAGAACAGGGTTCTTTCGCTCGAGGATTTCCCTGCAGATGCCACAGATTTTATTGGTTACGATGCTGATGAAGAGGAGGCAGATGAAGAATATCGTAAATCCCTTGTTAATTTCGCACTTCAGAAACTGACCGAAGAGGAAAGGGCCCTGATAACACTTTTCTATTATGATGAGCTGAGCCCCGATGAGATTGCAGATGTTACCGGGATAAACAAAACAAATCTTAAAGTCAAACTATTCCGCTCCCGGCGCAAAATGCAGGAGATAATTGAAAAAGCCGAAAAGAAAAATCCAGTGTATCATGAATAACCAGATGAATAAGGAATCTGATCCGCTCAGAAGGTTTCTGGGACCGGATAAAATTGAAAAAGCACCTGCAGGTTTTACTGCAAAAGTGATGGAAAGCATAAGGATGGAAGCGGCTCCTGCAATTCGAAAAGGATCCTTTCAGAGGATAAGCACTATTCCTTTAATATCGTTGATGGTTACGGTTTCACTTATTATCATTACCTTACTGAGTCCTGCCCGGAAGAACGACATCTATGTCCGATTAATTACCGATAGTTTCAGTAAAATTAAAACCTCGCTGCCTGTGGTTGACCTGAATTCAATATTCAATTTTAATCTCCCTGAAGTGCTGATATGGGTTATTGCAGGATTGTTTATTCTGACAATTTTCGACCGGGCCCTGCATGGATTTTTCCAGAAAGCGAAATAAACATAGATAATTCAAAGTGACTGGTTCGCTTCAACGCACTTTGAATTCAACCCTTTAAGATTGAGCGATCTGCTCATGGCATTAAGCACCTCGGGAAGTCCTCTTTTTATCTCACAACTCCCCTTAAAATGAACAATCATCGCACATTGTTCAGCCTGAACCGGATCGTGTCCGCAAACCTCAACAAGCGACTTAATCACATGTTCAAATGTGTTTACATCATCGTTATAGAGGATCAGGCATCCTGGTTTCTTGCTGCTCTTAAGCTGGTCGTCGTTATGCAGGGGACTCTCTTTCACTTTTCAAAAAGTTGTTTTGCCGTTTCAACTGGTATCTCTTTAGAACCCAGGAATGCGACTACCCGGGCTTCGCGATAACCATTCTTTATTAACAGGTCGGAATACTCCGATGCGCTCTCAAAAGTAATAAATTTCCCGATCAGATATGCACAACTTCCATTCTCAAATGTCTGAATGTCGACTCCCCTGTTTCCGGCTACTTTTTTCATTCCGTCAACAGCATCCTCTTTCAGAGGCTTTTGAGCCTTTACAACCTCAACTCTGAACGAAAGGGTTGGAGGAATCGTATCCATGGCTGGTTTCTGATTTCCGGTTGCCTCCGTAACGCTTATAAAGGGTTTTCTGCCCCACTCCTTCTCCATCGCGGCAGCCTTATCGGATGGAATTTTCTTATTATCCGAAAGGGGGACTACGAATGCATCGGCGAATCCTTTTGCCCTAACCGATACGAGGGCCTTGTTTGCATCGGCCAGTTTCCGGAACATTCCGGCATAATAAATGGTCTTGTCGGTCCCTTCTATTCTGAATCCATATACAGGAGCCAGCCCTTTGAAGAAGGATGGTTTTACGGGATTCCTGAAAACGGCTATCTGTATCCTGTAAATGAGACCTGAGGTCATAGCAGGATCGATGGTTATCTTTGCATCAGGGTCCCACCAGTTCTTTCCATCGTAAGTATATTTCATCCTGAATTCCGTCTCGGCAGGCTTTTTAGAAGCCTGTCCCTGCTCAGGACCCGGCATTACCTCGAAAAGGGAAAAAAGCTCAACGGGAGGTGCTGCAACACGATTATTAACGACTGGAGAGGCAGTGGCCGCCTCTTTTGGTTTTTCCGGCAATGGGGCGGCAACAGGCACAACCGGTGAAACGGGCGGATTGACTACTGCCGAATCTTTTACCTTTTCCTGTACCGGAGCAGCAACGGCTACTCCCAATGCTGATGGCTGATTGGCTGTTGTTTTTTCCACAGGCTTTTCCTGACCGGAAACAGAGACAGCTTTCGCGTCGGCGAATTTCTGATCAGCTGCGGATTGGTAAGAAGCTTCCAGCTTTTCATTTTCCTCTATCTTTTTTATAACCCCTGACTTCTGAGATTCTGATAGTTTATCAATTTCCTTCCTCTGTGTTGCTGTCAGGTCATGAAGGGAATCAGCAAGAAACTGAAATTCCATTCCCTGATCAATAAGTTTTTCGTAACTCAGGTTTTTGTCCTGTACAGGAATAACAGCGGCTGGCGGAACGACAGGTTCTGCAGCGGCTTCCGTTACAATTGCAGCTGCAGGGATTACGGCAGCTGCTGTAACTTCCGTAACGGATCCGGTTTTGTTTTCAGGCTTCGCCGCAGGAACTGTTTCCTTTTGACTCTTTTCTGATGTGGTTGCAGGTACCGTTTCCTTTTGTGTCTTTTCTGAAGAGGTCATGGGAACCGTTACCTTTTCTGTCTTATCTGATATTATTACAGGAACCTCTTTTATCTCCCCTTTCCCTTCCTTGCATTGTTTAATTAACTCTTCAACGCCTTTTCCCCTTGAGGCTTTTTTACCTGCTTCTCCTGTATAAAGATTATATGATTTTATTGCCGCACTGTATTTACCCGACATCTGCTCAGCCCTGCCCAGGTAGAAGCGCGCATCCTCAGGTAAAGGTTTTACGACAGTAGCTGTCTGAAGTGCCTGTTCCATCCACTTAAGCGCTTCGGAAGGCGATCTCTTCAGCTCCACCAGACACGCCCCGCAGTAATATTTATAAAGGGGATCTTTTGTATAGATCTTTAAAAGTTCGCTGAATCCCATATAAGCCTGCTCATAATTGCCTTTTGAAAAAGCATCTTGAGAAGACTGACGTGTTGGCCTCTGCTGATTATCCTGTGAAAAAAGGCAACTTCCGGCTGAACTTACCGAGAACATCAGCAAAAACATTAATGCACGCCGTTTTATTTTCATAATTTTATTTTTTACTGTCATATAAATAACTACAATCCTGCTGATTAATTGTTTGACTTTTCGACAGAACAAACACTGACTGTTTAAAACAATTGAACAATTCTTTGCTGATTACAGTTCAAACTTCGTAAATTTACCCATAATAACAAAATAAATAAACCATGATGCAATTGACTGAAGGCAATAACGCTCCATATTTTGAGGGCATCGATCAGAATGGCAACACTGTAAAATTAAGCGATTTTACCGGAAAAAAAGTGATACTCTACTTTTATCCTAAGGACAATACATCAGGATGCACTGCAGAAGCATGCAACCTGCGCGATAATTATGACGAACTCCTTCAAAAAGGGTTTGCCGTGGTTGGCGTTAGTCCCGACAGTGAAAAATCACATAAGGGATTTGCAGCAAAGTATACATTGCCGTTTCCTCTGATTGCCGACACTGAAAAAAAGATCCTCAACGATTATGGAGTATGGGGCGAAAAAAAGATGTACGGAAAAAGTTATATGGGGGTCATCAGGACTACTTTTACAATCGACGAAAAAGGGATCATTGAAAAGATAATCACAAAGGTAGATACAGCCGGGCACACGGAACAGATTTTTAGTTTGTATAATCAGTAAAACAATTAATATGGCCATTGAAAGAAAAGAAATCAACAAAGAAAAGCTTAAGGCTCTTGAAGTTACACTGGGTAAAATCGAAAAGGATTTTGGCAAGGGAACAATAATGAAACTGGGCGACCACGCTATTGAAAACGTACAGATCATCTCTACCGGTTCAATCGGGCTGGATGCCGCACTCGGCATTGGCGGACTTCCGCGCGGCAGAGTCATCGAAATATACGGCCCGGAAGCATCAGGAAAGACCACACTGGCAATTCACGCCATTGCCGAAGCCCAGAAAAACGGCGGTATTGCCGCAATAATAGATGCTGAACATACCTTCGACCGTAACTATGCCGAAAAACTTGGCGTTGATGTCGAAAACCTTCTTATTTCCCAACCCGACAACGGAGAACAAGCCCTGGAAATTACTGACAACCTTATCCGTTCAGGGGCAATAGATATTATAGTTATTGACTCTGTCGCTGCTCTTACACCAAAGGCGGAGATAGAAGGCGAGATGGGCGATTCGAAAATGGGGCTTCAGGCAAGGCTCATGTCGCAGGCCCTCAGGAAACTTACTGCCAACATAAATAAAACAAACACCTCCTGTGTTTTCATAAACCAGCTCAGGGATAAGATAGGCGTCATGTTCGGAAACCCGGAAACTACTACAGGTGGAAATGCACTTAAATTCTATGCTTCCGTAAGGCTCGATATCCGAAGGACCAGTCAGCTGAAGGATGGCGAGGAAATCATAGGAAGCCGCACAAGGGTTAAAATAGTGAAGAATAAACTCGCTCCTCCATTCAGAAAAGCCGATTTCGACATCCTTTACGGTGAAGGCATTTCCCAGTTGGGAGAGATAGTCGACCTCGGAGTCGATTTTGAAATCATCAAGAAAAGCGGATCCTGGTTCAGCTACGGCGATACAAAACTCGGTCAGGGCCGCGACACGGTAAAACAGATTCTGCGCGACAACCCGGAACTATACGATGAACTTAAAAATAAAATTTCCGAAGCACTTAAAAAGTAAAATGAAACTATTTCGCTTAAACATGAAAAGAGTCCTTATTCCTGTTCTCTTTTCATTTTTGCTGCTGCCTTCGGCATGCAAGCAGCAGGCACCGGCTGATGCCGGCCAGCAATCACCTGAGATCAATAACCAGCTGACTGCCGAAGAGAAAGCAGGTGGTGTAATGACCCCGGAGATAATGTGGAAATTCGGAAGACTTGGTTCTTTTGCTCTATCTCCCGACGGATCAACAGTACTGTTTACAGTTACGGATATTGATCTTCAGAGTGAAACAAGGAATACTAATATCTTTAAGATGCCTGCCCAGGGAGGCGAAAAGGTACAGCTGACAAATTCAGGAGGAAGCTCTCCTCAGTGGATTACCGATGGAAAATCGATTGCCTATACAAGCAAAGGCGTCCTTTTTACAATGAACGCCGATGGTTCCGGTCAAAAAGAAGTTACCGGATTAGGTGAATTTGAGTCGTTCAGTATTTCGCCAAAGGGAAACAATATTTATTTTACGAGAAGGGTGAAACTCGATCAGACGGCTAATGAGAAACATAATCTTCCGAAAGCTAAGGTAAGGATAATCAACGACCTGATGTACCGCCACTGGAATTACTGGAGCGATTATTCATACAGCCACATTTTTGTTGCAGGCTTTAACGGAAGCGCCGTTTCAGAAGCAAAGGATATTATGGACAAACAAAGGTATGAATCTCCTCTGGCTCCTTATTTTGATGAGGCTGAAATCAGCTGGAGCCCCGACGGGAACTCAATTGCCTTTACGACTAAAAGGCTTTCCGGCAAAGAAGACGCGGTGAGCACTAATTCCGATATCTGGCTCTATTCTCTTGAAACAGGCAGGGAAATAAATATTACTGCCGGAAACATGGGGTATGACAGATTACCGGTCTTTTCACCCGATGGTTCAAAAATAGCATATCAGAGCATGGAAAGAGATGGTTATGAATCCGATCTTGACAGGCTCTTTGTTTATGACATAAAAGATGGCACAAGGACGTGGATATCAAAAGGATGGCTCTTTGATGCATCTAATATTGCCTGGGCTGATAATCAGGCAGTATACTTTGCCTCTTCCCACATGGGCACCTCGCAGATTTTCAAGACTGACCTTTCTGGTAAAGAAGTTTCACAGGTTACCCGGGGAGTGCATAATCTCGGCCCGTTCAATCTGAAATCAGGTGTTCTTGTTTCCCAGCTGGCTTCCATGTCGTCAGCTCCGGAACTTACAGCCATTGACCTCAATACCGGGACAGTTAAGCAGACTACCTCCATCAATAAGCCTATCTATGAGAGCATTAAGATGGGAAAGGTTGAAGAAAAACATATTACGACCAGGGATAAGCAGGACCTTCAGATGTGGGTAATTTATCCTCCTGACTTTGATTCCGCAAAAAAATACCCGGCTCTTCTTTTCTGCGAAGGCGGTCCGCAGTCGGCGCTTGATCAGTTCTGGTCGTACAGGTGGAATATGCAGATGATGGCTGCAAAAGGCTATATTGTGTTTGCACCAAACCGTCGCGGCGTTTCAGGGTTTGGACAGGCATGGAAAGAACAGATCTCAGGCGATTATGGCGGGAAAAACATCCAGGATTATCTTGACGCAACCGACGCAATGGCTAAGGAATCGTATGTCGATGCAAACAGACTTGGTGCCGTTGGCGCAAGTTACGGTGGCTATTCGGTTTTCTACCTTGCAGGGGTTCATAATGGCAGATTCAAGGCCCTCGTTTCGCATTGCGGTGTTTTTAATTTCGAAAGTGAATATGGTTCTACCGAGGAACTATGGTTCAATAATAAAGATTACGGCGGACCATACTGGAAAAACCTGCCAAGCTATAAGTTCTCCCCTCATCTTATGGTAGATAAGTGGACTACGCCAATCCTCATAATCACCGGAGCAAACGATTTCAGGATCCCTTATACCCAGAGTCTTGAGGCTTTCAATGCTGCCCGGCTCAAGGGAGTACCCAGCAGGCTGCTCTTCTTCGAAGATGAATCCCACTGGGTTCAGAAACCTCAGAACTCGGTTATCTGGCAACGGGAATATTTCGAATGGCTTGATACTTATCTCAAATAACAAAATATAGGGGAAGCCAATATAATACTTTAGCCCTCTCTGTGGCCCTCTCTGTGGCCCTCTGTGTTCCTCCGTGGAACTCTGTGTAAGTTCTTAATATTAGTTACACAGAGGTACACAGAGAAGACACAGAGATCCACAGAGACTACTAAATAACATTCCCGTGCATCAGTAAATCCATTACTAATTTGACTTTCAAATCCATCGGAAGTTCAGCATCAATCCAGTTTATCTTCACTCCCCTCCTCTCCATTCCCCTGAACCATGTCATCTGACGTTTTGCGAACTGGTGAATGGCAATCTCAAGATCCCTCACCATTTCATCATATGAGAGTATCCCTGTCAGAAAAAGAGTAATAAACTTATATTCAAGACCATAATAGATAAGCGTTTCCTTATCGACCCCGCTATTGAGTAGCTGCTTAACCTCGTCGATCATCCCCTCGTCAAGACGCTTCAGGAGGCGTTCCGTTATTCTCTTTCGCCGAAGGTTACGGTCGGGCAAGACGCCAACTACCAAAGGATTCAAATCCGGGAAACTATCTGGTTCTAAAGGCTGCTTCCGGGTGAATATTCCAATCTCAATAGCCCTAATAGCCCGTTTTTTTGTGTCAATGTCGCTTGTATTGTGAAGGTCCTTATAGTCCGATAGTATTCTTGTCAGTTCATCCATTGACTTATCTTCCAGCGAGGACCTCAGTTCCGGATCAGGAGGAACCTCCGGCATCCTGTAACCCGAAATTATACTGTCGACATACATGCCTGACCCGCCACAGACTACCGGAAAAACACGTCGCTCCTTCAATGCGCTGAAGACCTTTATGAAGTCGCGCTGATATTCAAAAACATTATATTTATACCCCGGATCTGCAATATCAATAAGATGACAGGGTATAGCGATGCCATCAATAATATAATCATCGTAATCCTTTCCTGTTCCCAGGTTCATTCCCCTGTATACCTGCCTCGAGTCGGCACTTACTATCTCCCCCTTCAGCTCTTTTGCAACTGTGACCGCAAGGGAGGTCTTTCCCGAAGCAGTAGGCCCTGTAACAACCAGAATATCATGTCTTCTCTTTAAATCCACTGCTGAATTTTTATTGATGTAGTCAGGCAAGGCAATATACCATAATTTTATTTAATTTTGCGGGGCATTAAAATAGCGGTTTAAATGAATTACAAGTTTCTTCCCGTAACGGTAAAAAGTATATTCCTGAATCCCGGAAAAGCATGGGAAACAATTTATTCAGAGAAAACCAGTACTTCATCGCTTAGCAATGGCTTTCTGATTCCGTTTATCGTTCTTATTTCTATATCTGCATACTGTGGATCAGCCTTGTTTGTAAACTCACAACTCGAAGCTTCATATTCGCTTATGACTGCGGCAGCATGCTTTATTGTTACCAGCTTTTCCATCTACGCCACCGCCTGGATCTCAGGTAAGATTACTAACCGCCTTGAGCTTGGGAGTGATTTTGGCATCTCATTCCGTCTTGTTGTCTTTTCATCTGTGCCATTTCTGACAAGCCAGTTATTAAGCCGTTTGTTCGAATCTCTACAATTCATCAATATCCTGGCTTTTTTTGGGCTATACATATTCTGGATCGGAGCCGAAAAGTTGCTTAATCCCCCGCAGGAGAAGAAAATGCCCCTGCTTATCGCAACAACTGTCACCATGCTTGTAATTTATATTATTACCGACATTATACTGACGAGGATCATCGACAAGGTTTATTATTCAATGTTCGCTTAAATAATCTGTATGAAAGGAGGAACAACGAATATTGTAATAAATAATAAGAAGGCTTCTCATGATTATGAGTTTGTCGAAAAATTCATTGCCGGGATAAAGCTTACAGGCACTGAAATCAAGTCAATCCGCCTGGGCAAGGCCACAATTGCCGATTCATATTGTCTCTTTGAAAACGGGGAGCTCTACCTTCGCGGAATGCATATTTCCGAGTACTGGTGGGGCAATCTCAATAATCACGATCCCATACGCGACAGGAAGCTGCTTCTTACGAAGCGCGAACTGAGAAAGATGTCGAGAAAGGTTAAGGAGACAGGTCTGACAATAATTGTAATCAAGGTATTCATCAACGAACGGGGCCTGGCAAAAGCAGAGATCGCAATATCGAGGGGTAAAAAGGAGTACGACAAGCGTGAAACCCTAAAGCGCAAGGATGCCACACGCGAGATGGACCGTATGAGAAAAGTCTGATTAGAAGTTCGGGCTGAGAAGATACCGGGAATAAAACTTAACGATACTGTCAACAGCCTCATCGGCAGTATCAACAATTACAAACAGGTTCAGATCTTCGGCCGAGATAGTTTTCTCCTCTTCAAGCATTTGTTCCTTAATCCATTCCAGAAGGCCTGACCAGTATTTTTTCCCTACGAGTATGATCGGAAACCTCCCGATCTTCTTTGTCTGAATAAGAGTAATTGCCTCAAAAAGCTCATCAAACGTTCCGAAACCGCCTGGCAGTACAATGAATCCCTGGGCATATTTCATAAACATCACCTTTCTTATAAAGAAATGATCGAAGGTGATAAGTTTGTCTGCATCAATAAAAGGATTCGCACTCTGTTCAAAAGGAAGGTCTATGTTGATCCCTACCGACTTGCCGTTTCCTCTTCTGGCGCCTTTGTTGGCCGCCTCCATGATACCCGGACCGCCGCCGGTAATTACTCCGTAACCCTGTTGTGTGAGTTTATAGGCTATCTCTTCGGCAAGTTTATAATGCTTATCGTTAAAATGAGTGCGCGCTGATCCGAATACTGAAACACAGGGTCCGATTCGGGCAAGTTTTTCGAAACCTTCAACAAGCTCTGAAATGATCTTGAACACCCTCCAGGAATCTGTTGTGTGTATCTCATTCCATGTCTTCTGCTCGAAAGCATCCTTAATCAGGTCGGCGGGTTTCTCCATTATTGAAATCGCTTAATGTATGTTGACGCAAATATAATTAATTTCTTACTCTGCCTGACCGACTGCCAGTTCTGCTTCGAGGTATTTCCCGGTATAGCTGCCGGCACACTTCACCAGATCTTCAGGTGATCCCGAAAATAAAATATCTCCGCCTGATTTCCCGCCCTCTCTGCCCAGATCGACGATATAATCAGCCATTTTTACAACATCGAGGTTATGTTCAATAACAATTACGGAATTGCCACGCTCTACGAGTTTGCTTAGAACATCCAGCAAAACCCTGACATCCTCAAAATGAAGGCCGGTAGTAGGTTCGTCAAGGATATACAAAGTCTTACCTGTATCCCTTCGGGCAAGTTCGGTAGCAAGCTTAACGCGCTGTGCTTCTCCTCCGGAAAGAGTGGTCGACTGCTGCCCCAACTTTATATATCCCAATCCGACATCCTGAAGCGTTTTTATTTTCTGAAAAATTGAAGGAACATTGGCAAAAAACTCTACTGCCACGTTTATGGTCATATCAAGCACATCGCTTATTGACTTTCCTTTATATTTAACCTCAAGGGTTTCGCGATTATATCTTTTCCCGTTGCATTCGTTGCAGTGGATATAAACATCTGGCAGGAAATTCATTTCTATGGTCTTCATTCCTGCTCCCTCGCATTCCTCGCATCTTCCTCCCTTCACATTGAATGAAAACCTGCCAGCAGTAAATCCTCGTATCTTCGCCTCAGTAGTCTGTTCAAAAAGCTTCCTGACATCGGTAAAGACACCTGTATAGGTTGCAGGATTTGAACGTGGTGTTCTGCCAATGGGAGACTGGCTGACTTCAATGACCTTGTCGAGATGCTCAAGACCTGTAATGTCTTTGTATGGCAGAGGTGATGCGCCTGCATGGTGGAATTTTTTGGCAAGGGCCGGATGGAGTGTCTGATTAATAAGCGACGACTTACCGCTGCCCGAGACTCCTGTAACGCAAACCAGGGTACCGAGTGGCAGAACAAGGTCAACCTCCTTCAGATTATGTCCTGAAGCACCTGTCATTATAAGAAATTTACCATTCCCCTCCCTCCTTACTTCAGGAATATTGAATTTTTTCGTGTTATTCAGATAGGAAGTGGTGAGGGTATTCCTTTTCATCATTTCAGAAGGGGTGCCACAGGCCACAACAAGTCCACCGAAACGACCTGCTCCCGGGCCCATATCGATCACATAATCAGCCGACAGGATCATATCCCTATCATGCTCCACAACAATTACCGAATTTCCTGCATCCCTTAACTGCTTCAGGGAAGCTATAAGCCTCCTGTTATCACGCTGATGCAGACCGATGCTTGGCTCGTCGAGAATGTAGAGGACATTAACAAGCCTTGATCCTATCTGGGTCGCAAGCCTGATCCTCTGGCTTTCGCCACCCGAAAGAGTCCTTGCGCCTCTGTTAAGCGACAGATATTCAAGACCAACCTCAAGCAGGAATCCAAGCCGCGACCTTATCTCCTTAAGGATCTCCGATCCGATGATCTTCTGCTTGCCTGTCATCTTCTCCTCAATATTCTCAAGAAATTGTGACAAATCCCTGATGTCCATAGCGGATAGCTCCCCGATATTTTTTTCTGCTATACGGAAAAATAATGATTCCTTTTTGAGTCGTGTTCCCTGGCATTCGGGACAAACAGCATACTGAACATATTGTTCCTTGAGTTTTGCCCCCTCCTTCTTTCCGTTTATGGTTTCCACGTTTCCCACAAAGTTGACTACTCCCTCGAAGGTAAGGAAATAGTTGGAAGTCATCCCCAATGGAGTATTTGAGAGCTTCAGCACTTCATCGGATCCATAAAGAACCTTTTTAAGGGCATCCTCGGGTATATCCTTAACCGGTGTATCGAGTGTGAATCCGTTTTTTTCGGCTATGGCTTCGAGCTGCCAGAAGATCCAGATATTCCGGTATTTTCCCAGGGGCTCAATACCGCCTTTCCTGATACTTAGTTCCGGATCGGGAATGAGCTTTTTCTCATCAATGCTGGAGATCTCACCCAGACCGTTGCAATGAGGGCATGCACCCTGGGGGGAATTAAACGAAAAAGTATGAGGTGCTGGCTCATTATACGAAAGTCCTGTAACCGGACACATCAGGTGACGACTGAAATAACGTGGTTCATTGCTTTCAAAGTCGAGAACCATCATGATGCCATCGCCCTGATCGAGCGACATTAATATTGAATCCCGAAGCCTCTTGTCGGCTGTATCGCCAACCCTGAATTTATCCACTACTAGCTCAATGAAATGGGTCTTGTACCTGTCGAGCTTCATCGCTGGCTTGAGCTCTTTTATTTCGCCGTTGATACGAACATTAAGGAATCCCTTTCTCCTAAGCTGTTCGAAAAGTTCCTTGTAGTGTCCTTTTCTTCCCTTTACAAGAGGAGCCAGAAAGTAGACCTTTTTATCTGAAAAACGTTCCTTTACAAGTTCCAGGATCTGATCATCGTTATATCTGACCATTTTTTCACCTGAAGCATAGGAAAATGCATCTGCAGCCCTTGCAAACAGAAGCCGGAGAAAATCGTAGATCTCCGTTATAGTACCTACTGTAGACCTGGGATTCTTATTAGTGGTCTTCTGCTCTATAGATATTACAGGACTCAAACCGGTAATTTTGTCAACATCGGGGCGTTCCATCCCGCCAAGAAACTGTCGCGCATAGGCAGAGAGAGTCTCCATGTACCGGCGCTGGCCCTCGGCATAAATCGTATCAAAGGCAAGCGATGATTTGCCGCTTCCGCTCAGACCCGTGATTACTACAAGTTTATTTCGCGGAATTGTAACATCAATGTTCTGCAAATTATGGACTCTTGCTCCAAGTACCCTTATCTCCTCATCCATATTTAACCTTTCTGCTAAACGATCAGTTAATTCTTTCTGCCTTTTCAACATTCCTCATCCCTTCTGCAGGGATCTTTATTGCATATTCCTTTCCGGGAACAGCATTTAGGAACGGTTTCCTCAGCCATGGATTCAACAGCTTTATCATTTTGTAATTGGTTCCGTACTTTTCTGCAAAAGCCGAAAAATCTGAAATTGAGCTATCGACCTTTACCTCGGAATATTTGTACTCAGAATACAGATCTTCCTTTTCCAGGTTGAATCCATATCTGACAGGATCACTAATTACAATCTTATATGCAACCGCCCTGAAAATATATCTGGCAGTTTCCTCATTAAGAAGCAGATCATAATAGTTATTCTGCTTCTGAATGCCTATCTGCTCGTCAATTCCTCCTCTTCCGCAGTTATACGATGCTGCGGCAAGTGTCCAGTTTCCGTACTTTTCATAGGATTTCCTGAAGAACCTACAGGCAAAACGCGTGGACTTTTCCACATCATACCGTTCATCAACTATTTTATTCACCTCCATCCCCTCTTCCTTTCCAGTCTCAGGCATTATCTGCCAGAATCCGGTAGCTCCGGCCGGTGATATCACATTGCTGTACTCGCTTTCGGCGGCTACCAGATATTTAAAATCATCAGGAATATTGTATTCCTTCAGAATCTTCCCGATTAAAGGAAAATACCTGTTTGACTTTTTGATTATAAGTATTGTCGAGGAATGCCTGAATGTACTGATAAGTATTTCGCGTTCGAGACTTTCCCTTGTATCTATATTATTAAGCGGCATAACCTCCCCGGCAAATGTGACTGAATCGGGAAGCCTGATGGAACTTATTTTGCAAAGAGAATCCCGTGGGGAAGAGTTTTCTGACTTATCATTTCTGAAACCATTGACCCCAAACGCCATAGTGGTGAATAATATCACAAAGCCTGCAATGGCTGATGCAGTTATGAGAGTCTTTTTACCAGTATATATCATAGTAAGCCTCAGATTTTAAAATAATGTGCAAAGGTAATAATTTTACACCTTAAAAATAATTTCCGGGATGGCAAATAGGAAGATGACATGTTCAGGACAAAGCGAAGGCAGTAATCAGAATTTATAAGAGAGCCCCGAAAAGATCCCGAAGGAATAGGGATGAATGGCTGAGGATGAAGTTCCTGAGAATGGATTAAGATAATACCTGAAGGTAGGTTCGAGGTTTATAGATAACTTTTCAGAGAAGCTGTATTCCATTCCCATCCCTAAGGAACTGCTTACCATAAATGAATTCAGCCCCTTAGTCTCTCCAAAGGAGTACTTTGTACCATCGACAACAGTAAATACTGAATTGCCGACAAGCATATTATACGAAAGTCCGCCTGTCATATTCACATCAATAGCCTTGTCGATTAATTTGTACCTCAGGATAACCGGCAACTCGAGATAGCTGAAATTCTGCTGTATTGTATTGTTAAGATAGTTCAGACTTGCTTTTTCCGGATCAAAGACATCCTTGCTGTACGATGTTATTACCCTTTGGTCATTTCCGCCGGTGGTGAGAAATACATCCTTGTTGTTTATAAATATAGTCCCGTTCGAAGTAAGGACTTCAAAATTATGATCACCTTTTGAATATACAAATGATTGAAAGCCGGCGAATGAATTTATACCCTCAACTTCCTGCCCGAGTGAAGAGTAATACAATCCCGACTGAACACTGAACCTCCGGCTTATCTTGTAAGAAAGGGCAACTCCCCCGGTATATGAAACAATCGCTTGTTCTGTAGATGAAAGCCGGGAAGCACCATTATCAGCCGCAGCATTAAAACTGGAGTAATACGTTGGCGATGCCATAGCAGCCACCGACCATCTTGCAGGAGGTTTGACAGGACCATAGTCGGTCAGCGAAATAACATTGCCCTGATCGACAAGGAAGTTTTTTGTGTCAGGTATAGTATTCTCCGGTAAAAATGATCCGGGAAGAAGTTCTGTCCTGGTGAAATTAAACCTGTTATTTACAGGCATTACAATGAATTCAGGGACTGAGATTTTTTCAACCGGAACAGAAGCTGTTTCTTCATCCCTGTATGAGACGGGGATAACTGACGGCTCCCGTGTTTCTTCAACCCGCATCTCAGAAAAAGACGGTGCCCCGGGAACCTGATTTTTGTAAAAAACAGGCGGGGTGGCTACATTTAATGCAAGAATCCGGTTTTCATTCTGATCTGAAAGCTCACGTGTATAACGGTAAAGAAAAAAGGCAGAGGAAACTATAACTACAGCTACAGCTGCTACCCTTAGCCAGATGAAAGGTACCGGCTTCCTGGAAATAACAGGGGCTATGCCCTCCCAAACTCCGGGGGGCGGCAAAACCTCGAAATCCTTCAGTCCGTTCCTGAAGACCAGATCAATATTTGTCCTGCCCTTATCCATTTGATGCCTGCTTCTTTAATCCTGTATACGATCCTACTCGTCTCTGAAGTATTGCTCTTGCCCGTGAGAGGTTTGACTTGGATGTTCCTTCCGAAATATTGACCATTTTACTGATCTCCCTGTGCGAATAACCTTCCAGTGCATAAAGGTTAAACACAACCCTGTATTTCGGAGGAAGTTCCCTGATAATTCCAAGGAGGTCATTCGCATCGAGCCCTGAATAATCATCGTTGTCAGGCTCTGCATCAGGTTCAGGTATCATGTCGATATCATCAACCCTGTACAGATTATGCCTGCTCCGGTATTTTTCCAGTGCGGTATTGACCGTTATCCGCCTCATCCATCCTTCAAAAGAACCTTCGTGTTTATAGTTATGGAGGTTTTCGAATATCTTGATAAATCCTTCCTGCAGAATATCCCTGGCCTCCTCATCATTACCCGAATACTGAAGACATACGGCGTAAAGTTTTGACGCATGCCTTCTGTACAGGAGTTCCTGATCTCTCCTGTCTCCGTCAAGACAACCCTTTATTATTTTTTTAATCTCTGACAAGGACATTACCTCTTTGAGATTTTAAAATTACAAAATAATTGTCTTAAACAATACAAATAATGTATAAGATTGATGTTAAAATCCGCGAAAAGGTTGCGTCTAAAATCTAAAGATGTATAACTTCCCCCATTGCGGCAGCAGCAGCTTCCATAATTGCCTCGGACATTGTAGGATGCGGATGAACTGCTTTTATAAGTTCATGTGCGGTTGTTTCAAGTTTTCTGGCAACAACTATCTCAGCAATCATTTCGGTGACATTTGCACCTATGAGGTGAGCTCCAAGCAGTTCGCCGTATTTTGCATCGAAAATAAGCTTGACGAAACCATCCCTGGCTCCAGAAGCGCTTGCCTTCCCGGAGGCAGTAAAGGGAAATTTCCCCACCTTTATCTCATATCCTGCTTCAAGAGCAGCGGCTTCTGTCATACCGCATGAAGCTATTTCAGGGGTGGTATAGGTGCAGCCTGGAATGTTTTTATAGTCAAGGGGTGCCGGATCTTTTCCTGCTATTTTCTCAACACAGATTATTCCTTCGGCAGATGCCACATGAGCCAGGGCAGGCCCGTGAACTATATCGCCTATTGCATAGATCCCCGGTATGGAA
Source organism: uncultured Bacteroidota bacterium (assembly GCA_903844815.1). GTDB lineage: Bacteria > Bacteroidota > Bacteroidia > Bacteroidales > VadinHA17 > LD21. The sequence continues at coordinate 51,365 of CAIMVD010000167.1, forward strand.
GTACAATAGAAGTCGTCGACAACAATTTTTCCTTTTTCAGTAATTACACCGGCCTTTGCCAAACCAATGTCTTCAATATTTGGAGTAATGCCGACAGCGGAAAAGACTATATCGGTTTCAACAATTTCTTCTCCCTTAGGAGTTTTAATCCTGACTACACACTTTTCACCTGAAGTATCTACCGATTCAACCGACGAAGAGGTCATTATCTTCATTTTAGCTTTTTTGAACGATCGTTCAAGCTGTTTTGAAACTTCCTCATCCTCGTTAGGCACGATCCGTGGAAGGAACTCCACAAGGGTCACTTTAGTTCCTATCGACTGGTAAAAGCATGCAAACTCACTTCCTATTGCACCCGAACCGACAACAACCATCGACTGAGGCTGGCTTTCAAGGGTCATAGCTTCGCGATAACCAATAATTTTCCTGCCATCCTGCTTCAGGTTGGGTAATTCCTTTGACCTTGCACCAGTTGCAAGGATAATACTATTGGCAGTATAAATCTTAGTGTTCCCATCCGCATCTTCCACCTCTACACTGGTGCCGCCTGTGAGTCTGCCATATCCCTTAATTTGTTCAATATTATTCTTCTTGAACAGAAACTGTATCCCCTTGCTCATTCCATCGGCGACACCCCTGCTACGGGCTATCATGGCACCAAAATCAGCTTTTACTTCACCTGTTATCGAAATGCCATACTCCGATGAATGCGAAATGTAATCAAAAACCTGGGAACTCTTCAAAAGGGATTTTGTAGGTATACAACCCCAGTTAAGGCAAATACCGCCTGTTTCAGCCCTCTCGATAACAGCAACTTTAAGTTTCAGCTGCGAGGCCCTTATTGCAGCAACATACCCGCCGGGTCCGCTGCCAATGACTAAAAGATCGTAATCCATAGTATTCTGATTAACATTTAACTTCTTATATTTTTAAATGGAGCATCATACAGCCCTTGTTTTGATTTTCAGGAAATAAACCACCAGATGATTAATGCTCTTTGCGATGAACCATATAAGAACAAGAGTAAAGATAATTGTTGCGCCAACAGGTACACCTGCAAAGTAAGAAATTGTGTAACCGGCAGCCGTTCCAATAAATCCTGCGATTACAGACCATATGACTATCTTGAAATATACCCTTGTAAATATCATCGCAATGTTCGGCGGAATTGTAAGCAGCGAAAGGACAAGCACCACTCCTGCCATCCTTATGTTCAGTACAATTGTTAGTGCCACCAGTGCAGTTGTAAGGTATTTGAATATGTCGACATACGATGAATAGGTCCTGGCAAAAAGTTCGTCAAAGGATATATATAGTATGGTTCTGTAAAAAATCCCGAAATAAAGAATCAGCACGAGCGACATCACTCCCAGGGCAATTATATCCGCATTTGTTACCGTAAGTATGCTGCCGAACAGATAACTCATGAGGTTTGGCGAATAGCCGGGAGTGAGGTAAATGAATATTATGCCTACTGCCATCCCGAATGCCCACAGCATGCCAATAGCGGAATCTTCGCGGATTTTCTGCTTAACCGACAGGTATTCAATTCCCAGTGCCGACAAAATGCCAAACACAGCAGCTCCCACCACAGGGTTAATACCCAGAAAATACCCGATGCCAATTCCTCCGAAAGAGGCGTGAGTAATCCCACCGCTGAGGAATACCATTCGTTTCGAAACAATATAGGTACCTGCCAAACCGGCAGTAATGCTTGCAAAGACAGCTCCGAGAAGCCCTTTGATTATAAAATCATATTGAAAAATATTGTTTCCCACTATTTGTGTATTTTCAGTACTGTATGAGGTATATCACCATGACTAACAACCTGTATCGGGCAGCCATATGCCAAAAGATCGTCGTTTGTAATCTCGTGTGAAGGATGATAATGCAGTTTCCTGTTTACGCAGGCAAATGATTTGATATGTGCCGAGATGGTTCCCACATCATGCGAAACCATAAGTATTGCCATTCTCTTGTTAAGTTCCCGTAGTTTTTCGTAAAAATCGTTTTCAAAGGTTGTATCGACAAAATTACCCGGTTCATCAAGAAGCAAAAGTTTAGGATCGCCAATGATGGCGCGTCCGAGAAAAACCCTTTGCATCTGCCCGCCTGAAAGTTCATTTAAAGTGGCATTCTCCAAACCTGTAAGGCCAAGCTCACCAATCACCCTCTCTGCTTTTCTCTTGTCGGTGGATGTCATCCGCGAAATGATCCCCTTACGCATCATCAACCCTGAAAGAACGATATCGGTTACTGTAACAGGATAACTGACATCACCTGTCGACATCTGAGGAAGATAGCCTATTGTATTTGCCACAACAAGGTTTGTGTTGAAGACAATATTACCCGACACAGGCTTCAGGAGGCCCAGTATTATTCTTAAAAGGGTGGTTTTACCTCCGCCGTTAGGGCCGATAACACCAATAAAATCATTCTCCATTACTATGAATTCAACATCCTGCAGAACAATATTGGTTCCGTACGAAGCTGACAATGAGTGCATTTTAAGAAGATAATCCATCACTTCGCACGGTTTAAGCTTTCGTTGAAACTCAGATAAACCGCATCTATGATATCCGAAGTTGCTTTCAGCCAGTCTTCCGATAAAGGATCAATAATAACTATTTTCGCTCCTGTTTCATCTGCAATTGCTCTGGCATTCTTGGTATCATATTCCTTCTGAACAAAAATTGTTTTCATCGACTTTTCCCGAGACAAGTCAATCAGCATTCTCATCCTCGAAGGAGGCGGTTCCTTGCCTTCAAATTCAACCGGCACTTCTTCAAGGCCATAATCCCTGGCAAGATATCCCAGATTTGGATGATAAATCATAAACTGTTTGCCTTTAAAATCCCTGAAAAAATCCTGCGTCTTCCTGTCAAGATCTGAAATTTTAACTGCAAGTTTTTGATAATTAATATCATATTTTTCTTTATGCTCAGGCTTCATGGCACATAAGAAATCCCTAACCGTTTCCGCCATTATCATGGCGCATTTTGGCGATACCCAGTAATGAGGATCGGCGCCCTCTACATGATCTCCATCGTGATGATGTTCCGATTCCAGTGGCTCAATGCCTTCAGCCAGTGACAGCTTTTTCATGGCCCGGTTGGTTTCGTAGAATCTGTCAAGCCAGGTAACTTCAAAACCAAGATAGCCATTGCTGATATATGCAACTGACTTTCTCAGCTTACTGATCTGATCGGGAAATGGCTCATAGCTATGAGGATTTGAACCTGCCGGCACCATAACGTTTATCCGGAAATCATCTCCGGCAATTGCTTCAACAAAATACTTATAGGGTGCAATGCTTACCGTGATAATATTTGCGTTTCTATCAGATTCCTGCCCGGCACAGGATGTTAATAAAACAACGGTAAATAATAGAAATAGTCTTCGCATCTTCTCTGAATTCAATAGTAACTGCAAAATTAACATATAACAGAACATTTGGTTTACCTATTGTAAATAAAATAATATAAGCTATTTTTGAAAAAAACGAAAATCCATCCTTTATCAGATGAAGAACAAAGGTGAGACCCTTGCAGATATTCTGAATAAGTTCAGGGATTGCTACTTTTTTCTCCACAATACAAAAGATCTGTATATTGTTGAAAAAATCCAGAAAGAGGGATTTATTTTTGAGAGCCAGCTTCCTCATTCAACCGACCGCGTCAATGCAAACGAACCTGTCGAAGTAAGCTATTTTCTGCTCCAGAGAAAAGATTACGGATCGTACACCGTGATAATTGCAATTCCCAGATCAACTTACGAGTTATATGCTACAATATCAAATAATAAAGATATTGGCATCGAAGAAGTAATGACAATTACCGAGCCATATTACGGCGATAATGACGAACTAATCTACACCTTGTCACCAAAACATGTATTAGGCTATTTCGACATAATAAAGTCAGAATTTTTCAGGAACGAACTATGGGATCCTGAGTTTTCGAACTTCAACGATTTTTCTTCGGTTAACAAACAGCCGGGAACCGGCCGGAAATAAAATCCACATAATCAACATCAGGGAATCTCACCACTTAAAGTTTAATTTACATTTTTTTACAGCGTATAATGCATTTCATTAATAAACAAACAGATAATGAAGATACCTTCTAAATTATTTTTAATGCCAGCGCTTCTCATTGCCGGCATTCTGCAACTTACTGCCCAGGACCAGTACAGCAATTTCGCTGCAATGTCACAGAAATTAAACTCCCTGAGCAAAGAGTACCCGGCCCTCTGCTCGGTAAAATCACTTGTGAAAACTACAGGCGGAAAGGAGATATTTGTTGTGACCATAGGTACCGGTGATAAGGACAGCAAACCAGCAATAGCCGTTGTGGGAGGTATTGAAGGAAGCCATATTCTGGGCAAAGAACTGGCTTCCGGATTCGCATCCTCATTGCTCAGGGAGTCCGGATCAGCCGAGATTAAGGAACTCCTCGAAAAAGTAACCTTCTATATATTTCCCGATGTAAGTCCCGATGCCACTGAACAATATTTTTCCGGTCTGAAATATGAAAGAAAAATAAACAGCCGGTCAACTGACGATGACAGAGATTTTAAAACAGACGAAGATCCTTTTGACGACCTTAATAAAGATGGATTCATAACGATGATCAGGGTAAGCGATCCTTCCGGGACGTTTATTGAAAGCAAGGAAGATAAAAGGATAATGGTTCCTGCTGATCTAGCCCTGGGTCAAACAGGTAAATATATCGTTGTTACAGAAGGCATTGACAATGACAAAGACGGAAAGTATAATGAAGATGGCGAAGGAGGCGTGAGTTTCAACCGCAATTTTACCTACAACTACGAGGAATATGGACTAAACGCAGGTTTACATCCGGTCTCAGAACCCGAATCGAAAGCCGTTGCCGATTTTCTCTACGACAGGTTTAATATTTACGCGGTGTTCAGCTTTGGCCCCCAGGACAACCTGGGACAGCCAATGAAGGCTTCGGAAAAGCCATCCGCACAGCCATCGGCTCAGGGAGGCCAGGGAGGCGGCAGGGCACAGGGAGAAAGGAAAATTTCAGCAATACTCAAATCCGATGAGACAATTAATAAACTTGTTTCAGATAAATATCATGATATCACCGGTGTGAAGGGAGCTCCGACTGCTACAAACACAGCCGGCAATTTCATGGAATGGGCATATTTTCATTACGGAAGATACAGCTTCAGTACGCCTGCATGGTGGATTGCAACAGAAAAGGGTAAAAGTCCCGAATCTGCATTCCTGAAATTTGCGGAAAAGAAAAAACTCGATGACGTTTTCGTCCCATGGACTGAAATCAGCGATTCCGATTTCCCGGGCAAAAAAGCTGAAGTTGGCGGATTAAAACCCTTTTTATTAATAAATCCACCCGTGGATACGCTTGGTGTCCTGATCAACAAAAACTATAAGTTTATTACTGCAGTAGCTGGAATGCATCCGGAACTTGAATTCCTTGACGTTTTAACAGAAAATGCAGGTGAAAACGTCTTCAGAATAACGCTGAAGCTTCACAATAAAGGCATCTTTGCCACTTGTGCAGAAGCCGGAGATTTCAACAGCTGGACCAGGATCATGAGGATTTCGCTTGAAACCGGGAAAAACCAATCTCTGTTGAGCGGACAAAAAGTTCAGCGCGTAAAAAGACTTGAAGGTGACCAGTCATCGGAATTCAGCTGGCTTATAATGGGCAAAGGGCCGGTTAAATTAACAGCAGGGGCTCTCAACACAGGAACCGTATCTGCAAACATCGAACTCAAATAAAAAGCAATTGAAATATACTATCATGAAAAAAGTATTCATCACAATATTTCTCGCCTCCCTGTTACTGTTTTCTCAGAACACTGTTAATGCCCAGAATGAGGAGCTGTTTTACAGGGCTGCAGGCACTCCTTCTAACCCTAAGGTTCAGGCATCATGGAATAAATACTATACTTATGCAGGAGTCGTTGATTTCTGTACCCGGCTCTCAAAGGCCTACCCCGAACTCGTCACAATGGAAGCTGCCGGAAAATCGTTCCAGGGCCGCGACATTTTAGTACTGACAATTTCCGACAAAAAATCGGGAGATCCTGGTAAAAAACCGGGATTCTGGATCGATGGCAACATTCATTCAATCGAACTTCAGGGCACCGAGATGGCAATGTATACCGCCTGGTATCTATGTGAAATGTATAACGACAATGAATTTATCAAACAGCTTCTTAAGGATAAGACCTTTTACATATCCCCGACTATAAATCCCGATGCCCGTGAATATTTTACCTCGGTGGGCGTTCCTCCACGGTCAGGACTGGTACCCCGCGACAATGACCGCGACGGCTTATTGGATGAAGACGGTTATGACGATATGAATAATGACAAGAATATCAGCATGATGCGGCGTGTAAATCCGAATGGAAACTTCAAACCCGACCCTAAGGACCCGCGCAGGATGATAAGGGTTGAGCCTGGTGAAAAAGGTCTATATGAGATGCTTGGAATGGAAGGCATCGACAACGATGGTGATGGACTTGTGAATGAAGACGGACCCGGCGGCTATGACGGGAACCGCGACTGGGGATTTAACTGGGAACCTAATTATGTGCAGAGCGGAGCCGACAAATATCCCTTCTCATTTCCCGAAAACCAGGCCGTCCGCGACTTTACAATAAAGCACAGGAATATAACAGGGGCTCAGTCGTTCCATAATACCGGAGGTATGATCCTTAGAGGCCCGTCAATCTCGGGCGGTGGCGCTGAAGCTTACAGCCGGTCAGATGACGAGGTCATAAATTCTATTGGTAAAAAAGGCGAGCTGATGATTGCCGGATATAAACTTTTAACAATCTGGAAGGACATGTATACAGTTTGGGGTGGGGAACTCGACTGGTGGCACGGGGAGATGGGCTGCTTCGTCTATTCAAATGAACTGTGGAATCCCTATCTGATGTTCTACGATACTACAAAGACCGATGAATACGAATTTGATAAACTTCTCCTGTTTGAAGATTCTTTCATTCCCTGGAAAAAAATAAACCATCCTGTTTACGGCGAGGTTGAGATAGGTGGTTTCAGTAAAAACTTCGGAAGGCTTCACCCCGGGTTCATGATTGAAACAGATGCTCACCGTAATGCTGCCTTTTGCATATATAACGCATACCAGTCGCCCAAACTTGAGGTTAAGGATATTAAAGTAACAAAACTGCCGGGAGGATTAAAGGAGGTTACTGCCACAATTGAAAACACAAGAATGTTGCCTACCCATTCGGCAAGCAATCTTAAGTTCAAAATTGACCCACCCGATTATGTGACCCTCGAAGGAGGTTCAGTAATCGCGGGGATGGTTGTAATTAATAAGGATCTGAACCTCAACAAAGAACAGAAGAGGAATCCACAGAGGATGGAAATTGACAATATCTCAGGATATGAGAGGGTTAATCTTAAATGGATAGTGAAGGACGGAGCCAGTTTTAAAATAAAAGTTGAAAGCGTAAAGGGAGGAGTAGGTTGGGGAGAATCGGAATAGAGCGGAGAGCGTAAAGCGTTGAGCATAGAGAATCTTCAAACAATGTTGTTCCTGAATTTGGATTTGTTGCGGTGGTTCCGCAGCCATAGGAATGGAAAATATTGTTTCAAATTTATCTCAAATTATTACTTCTAATAAAAAAAACAGGAATGTAAGGGTTACATATAACCAAATGTATTTTAATGTCGTTTAGTTAAGCCCGGGTAATCAGTTTCTTACTCCCCCATTTTACCCCCCTGCCCCACAGAGGGGGTGTTCTTAAATCCCCCCTTGGGGGGTTGGGGGGTAAAAACACAAGAATAGTAGAGTGGTCCCTGTGGT
>CAIMVD010000168.1 GCA_903844815.1 uncultured Bacteroidota bacterium
AAATAAAACTGACCCTTCATTCATAAATGCGGGTGGAGTAAAAATTCCTCAGACCAGGCTTCTTACCTCCGTTAAATTTTCAACCACCGCGGGTTCCAATATAAGGGAATATACTTTGAAATATACTTACGATTTCTATACACACCTTAATGAAGTATACGAAACCGGCTCTGATAATCTATGGATTAACTCTACAATTTTCGACTGGGGAACAGCGACCACTGCTCACGCTTCATCAAATCTCGCAACAGGTAATTATATGAAGTATTTACCGGGGGATTTTAACGGCGACGGCATTAAGGACCTGCTTTCGGTTGTCCGGAAAGCATCATATACAAGTTCCGACCAATGGAAAATAACATATAATGAAACAGCTTCCTCAGGACCATATACCGGCCCATTAAGCTCAACCTTTAAGGACTTCGTTGTTGTCGATTATGATGGCGATGGCAGGGATGAGGTTCTTCGCCGCCGAAGGCAGACCACCAATCCTGTTGGCGAAATCTTTGAAGCTTATTATTTTAGCGGTTCAACTCTTTTAAGGGGTAATACCAGCTATGATCTCACATTTTCGAATGCTGATCCGGGCATAACGATTTATCCTGCCGACTTTGACGGTGACGGCGATATTGATTACATGTCGCTGAAGCCTGACAATAACCTCGATGCTTTTAAAGGCTTTCAACCACAGGGGGCATTGCCAAATTTCAATACACCAAGTCTGGTTAAGATTATTGACTTTAACGGAGATAAACGAAGGGATATACTGGTATTAAAAAGTACGGGAAGTTATATATATTCATTTAACCCGGTTTCAGGCTTGTGGGAGACATTATATTACTCGGCTACTTTCCCGGTAAGTACCGACAGGATATACAACGGTGACTTTAACGGCGATAGGAAAACCGATATTCTCTATTACCGGAGCGGCTGGAAATTGCAGTTCTCAACAGGAACAGGTTATGCAGCATCAGTCGTGGTTCCTGCCCTGAGGGCTACAGATCCCGGAGCATCGCTTGCTGATAACAACTATTATACAGGCGATTTCAATGGCGATGGCAAGGATGATATTGTCGAAATGTATAAGACGGGAACCACTCAGAAAAACATTGATGTCTTTTATTCCAAAGGTGATGGCTCAACCCTGAAAGAGGTTAACGCCTACCCGAATGTGCCAATTGACGAACAATACTACTCGGTTGTTGACTATAACAGTGACGGGCAAGCTGACATATGGAGGTATGATTACGTTACATCGAACAGTACATATCCGATAGTCTCATATTTTCATAAGAAGGAAAGGAGAGATTTAATACAGGGGATAAGAAATGGACTGGGAGTCCTGACAACAATTTCATATGAGAACCTTAATTACCGTTCTTATAACTATATGATCGGGTGGAGTTATCTTCTTACTAAGGGATCAAATGAAACATTTCCGTTCCAGGATTATTGTGGCCCGCTGGTTGTCGTTAACCAGTCATTAGCAAGTAACGATATTGGGACAATGAATAAAACAACATATAATTATGAGGGCGCTAAAAGGCACAGACAGGGAAAAGGATTCCTTGGCTTCATTAAAATGGTACAGCCAAGCCCCGACAATAAAGTAAGAACAACCACTACAAATGTTTTAAGATATGATTACGCGTTATTACGACCTTTTAGTTTGCTTAATACAGCGGAAACAGAGATTTCAATAGTCTCCATGATGAGTATGCAGTCACTTAATAGTATAGACCTTACAATAAACTCGTCTGAATCATACGACACTTTAATAAGCTATGGTAACAAACGGTTTTTTATAGCGCCGCGTATCATATCTGTATACGACAGGAATAATGCAAGCTTCACAAAAACTGACTCACGCTATGATAATGATGGTAACCAGGTTTTTATGCGTACTAAATACTCATATTCAAATGGCAGCCCGGTTCAGGCTACGTTTGTTGATGATATGCAATTTGGTAAGTATGCCAATCCCGATTTTAAAAACAGGATGATCAGTAAGTCAACAACTTCGGTTTATTCCGGGAAACCACCGTACTCAAGATCATCATCCTTTGAATGGGACGTTAAGGGGAATATTTATAAAAGGATAGATGACCCGACAACTGATGGCGCAGTTACTACAAGATATTACAATAACTCATCAGGCCTTCCCGATTCGGTAAGCGTTTCGGCACAGGGCGTTCCGACAGCAACAACAGGTTACCGTTATGATGCTTATAAGCGCTTTATTAATAAGGAAATTAACCCCATAGGGCAGGTAATAAAAAAAGCATGGAACCAGGTTACAGCAAATTTAGATACGCTTACTGACATTGGAAACCTGAAAACCATTTTCAGCTATGACGGACTTGGGAGAAAAATCAAAATAAAAACTCCCGATAACATCGAGACAACTATACAGTATTCATTTATATCAAACGGATATAGGATAACGGAATCCAGGCCGGGAAGCCCCGCATCGTATGTTGAATACAACAGACTTGGTCATGAAGCAGGGAGCATGTCGGAGGGACAGTTTGTAAACACCTATAGCACAAAAACATATAATGCTGCCGGCTTCCTTATTCGCGAGATTCCTTATGGGGATGGATCATATACAGATTACTATTATGATGACTATGGAAGACCGGATACAATAACCTATAATGGCAATATCAGGACCAGCATTGTTTACGACGGCTCCAGCCGGCAAGTTCATTACCCCGATGGTAAAACTAAAAAGACCGTAAACGATGCAATGGGTAATATGATCTCGGTTACAGAAAACAATGAAGAAGCAATTACTTACACTTACCATCCGGTTGGCCAGCCACAGACAATCACCGCGCGAGGAACCCAGTTTTCATTTGGTTACGACTCGTATGGAAGGAGAACTACAACAACAAATCCAAATTCAGGAACAACAACAATCAAATATGATTATCTTGGTCGTGTTGTAAAAGAAACAGACAGTCGTGGCGCCGTGAAGAGAAACCAGTATGACAGGGCAGGAAGGATAACAAATACTATTGACAGCACAACATCTGCCACGGCTACAGCTTATAGCTATATAACATCGGGAGCCAATACCGGGAAAGTAAAAATGGTAAGCGCCTCCGACGGAATATCGAAAGTTTACAGTTACGACAATTACGGAAGACCCACACGGCTTGCCGATTCCATCCAGGGCGAAGTAAGCATGGTCACAAGGTATGGTTATGACGCATGGAGCCATAACACAACAATAACTTATCCTTCAGGCATAGTTATTACAAATGTTTATGATACAAAGGGCTATGTAAGTCAGATTAATAGTGGCAGTTCAATACTCTGGAAGATGAACAGTTCGGACAGTCGCGGCCGGCCGGCTAATTACAATCTGGGAGATCCGGGTTTGGGTTTGAATGTTCAATTCACCTACGACGCACAGGGAAGGCTTGCAACGAAAACTACAGTCCAAATGAAGCAGACCTATGTGTTTGATCCGAATTCAGGCAACCTCAGCTCGCGCGATTACAGGACAGCCGGCAGCCAGACAGGCCTTTATGAGACATTTGTTTATGATTCGCAAAACCGGCTTAATTTTATTGCCAGGGGAACAGCTACTGATACAGTTAAATACTTCGACAATGGAAATATAGATTACAAGAAAAATGTCGGAGACTATACTTATGATCCTGCAAAAGTGCATGCAGTTAATAGTATAAAAGTTAAAGGTGGCACTATTAATCAGACAGAACAGTCTATTACATATAATGCTTCAAACCTGACAACACAGATAAAGTTGGGAGTAACAGAGTACAATATAAAATACAATCCTTTTAATGAGAGGATAAAGACAATAAACAATATTGATGCTGTTACGAAATATTACTCGGGGAGTTATGAAAAGAAGATTAAAGGAGGAGTGTCAAAAGAGTATCATTACATAAACTCTCCTTATGGGCTTGTTGCAATTATTGAGGGTATCGGTACAGCAATCCAAAATACCTGGTATGTTGAGACCGATCATCTGGGTTCAATAATAGGTTTGTTGAATGCCAATAAGTCGTACGCAGAAAGACTTTCGTACGATACCTGGGGAAAAAGAAGAAATGCCACCGACTGGACCTACCTAAATGTAGCCCCGTCAACAAATACCGACCGCGGTTTTACTGGCCATGAGCATCTTGATTGCGTAGGGTTGATTAATGCAAACGGGAGGATGTACGACCCTGTAATTGGAAGATTCCTCGGGGTTGATCCGATAATTGCCGACGGTAACAACTCTCAGAGCTTTAACAGTTACACCTATGCTTTGAATAATCCTCTCAGGCTTATCGACAGGGATGGATTTAAGGCAGAAGAACCTTATTACGGGAGATCAATAAATGGTCTTTCTACTGCATCATTTAATACTTGGCAGTATTTGAGAGAATTAAACAGACAAGAAGAGTCTGCCTATTTTGACGGAATAGCCTCTGATAATGCCCTTCATGATGTTGATGATCCTTTCATCAAAAGGTGGGTACAATTGCAACATGGGCCCCAAGGAGATGGGGGTGTAAGAGGAACTATTATTTCTGCTGCAAATGGGGCAGCTGCAATTGGTCCAATTGGAATAATGGCAGATATTGGTGGAGTAATTGACTGTGAAGGTAATTCCAGTATGTATCTTTCTGTGGGGTGGGTAGTCGGTCTTGGTGCATCAGGCGGTTTGGGATATTCACGAACAAGCAAGAATTTTAGTCTTAATAACTTTGCAGGATATTCTGAAGGAGTACTCCTACAAATACCTTACGTTAAAGTTATAGGTATTGAAGGATTTGCAGATTATTCAAATGGATGCGAAACAGAATATAGAGGGCAAAATTACATGGGTGGCGGTGTAAATGTTGGAGTTGGTGAGATATATGGAGCCTATCACTCATATACTTTTCTTTTCCCAGTCCCGCCTCCAGACTTTTGGTGCCAGCCCAGTAAACATTTTTAGTTATTTGTAAATCTAAAGAATATGAGCTTTTTTGCAACTTTTGTATTGACGACAATTCCTGCGGGGATCTCTACTTTATTGTTATTCTCGAATAAAAAGAATGTAGATGCAATTTTATTAAAATACGATGCAGATTATACTCCTAAGCACAATGTTCAAGATATTCTAAAAATATTTAAAGCGTATAAAAATTGTTTTTTTTTAGAAAAAAAGGAGAGAAGACTATTAATCTTAACAATGCTTTACATTTTTGTAGGATTTATTACCATAATCTTATGGGTATTACTTTTTTTAATTTTTCCAAATTATGTATTTGGCGATTAGATAACTTAATTGTTATTTTCTTTCTAAAAGTACTCTGCTAAATGCTGAACCATGCCAAAAACACTACAGTGGAGGTTGCTGCATTTGAGTTAAAGAAAAACGGTGAGACTCGTTATTATATATTGCCTTGGAATGATAATGACAGAACTACCTCCAGATTTACGACTAATCTTAATAAATATGGACTTGACGGGTACAACGAAATAAATATTATGCAACTATATCATACTCATCCAGGTTCAAATATGCCAGGCCCAACTGATAGAGAATGGAGTAATAACAGCTTAATTCCAATTTGGGCTATATGTCCTAATGGTAAGTCATACATATATTCACCGATAGAAAACACAACTAATGCGATTGAATTAAAAAATTTCTTAAACTTCTAGATATGAAATTAATTCTATTTATATCAACTACTTTTTATGTTTGTTCCTTTTCTCTTTTTAATGTGATCGGTCTGAAATCTGAAAAAAAAGAGATTAATTTTAACACCATCCGAACAGAAATAGAGTGGTTTATTGAAAAGGTAAAGCCAGAATCATACATGCACGGAAAACATAATGTATATATTGTAAAAATATTTGAAGAAGATAATGAAGAAAAATATTGTTTTACAGTTGGATACATCGATAATCCGCTTTTAATGAAGTATATAAATGAGTATAAATACTATACCCACATTAAGGAAGATCTGATTATACTGGATTATTCCAACGATTTTAAGACAAGATATTTATTAAAAAACACAGACTGCATTATGCCTCTTGTTGATAAAAGGTTGATTATTGATAAGATTGATATGGAAATGGTAGGTATTGGAACTTGGCCTGGATATGTATGCTGTTATGAAAAAGGCAATATAAAAAAAATGTTTTATGAAAACTCAGATGAAATATCCTCTGAGAAGTCAATTTTCAAAATCCCTCCTCCTACATTAGGTACAATCATTGAAGTTGACAGCAGCTCATTTAAGCAGATGCTGAAAAGTATGCAAAAGAAACCTATCAAATAGTATGATAGGAAACAATACATCCTCTGTTACATATTCCGCCAATGGGAACATAAGTACAAAGAGTAACGTTGGAGGTTATACTTATGATCCCACAAAGGTAAATGCTGTCAGTAATATTAATGTCAGTGGAGGCACAATTGATCCGACACAACAGACTATTACTTATAATGCATCGAACCTGACGACACAAATAGAATACGGCACAACACTATACAACATAAAGTATAATCCGTATGGTGAAAGGTTTAAGACAGTTAAAAGCCAGACTGGCAATTCAACAATTACAAAGTATTACTCGGGGAGTTATGAGAAAAAGATTATCGGCACAGCGGTAACAGAGTATCATTATATTAATTCGCCTTACGGGCTTGTTGCAATTATTGAAAGTATCGGTACATCAATCCAAAATATCAGGTATATTGAGACCGATCATCTTGGTTCCATAATTGGTTTATTGAGATCCGACAAGAGTTATGCTGCAAATTTATCATTTGATGCCTGGGGCAGGAGGCGTAATCCTGCAAACTGGACATACCAGGGTTTTACAACAACAACACTCACCGACCGCGGTTTTACTGGCCATGAGCATCTCGACTGGGCAGGGTTGATTAATGCAAATGGCAGGATGTATGATCCGGTAATCGGGAGATTCCTCGGGGTTGACCCGATAATTGCCGATGGCGACAACTCCCAGAGTTTTAACAGTTACACATATGCTCTTAATAACCCTCTGAGGCTTATTGACAGGGATGGGTTTCAGTATGAAGAAGCCTATTCTGGCGGGCCCTTTGTAGCCAGTATATCGACATGGTCACTTGATACATGGCGGAACATGAAGGATCTGGCTAAGCAAGGTTATTCATACCTTGATCGTGTTGATATTGCCACCGGGTCACAGGATGCTGAGGATGTTTTTGTTCAGAGATGGTTACAGTTGCAACATGGAAACAACGGACAAGGGGATGGAAGTCTTTATTTGAATGCTAAAGTTGGTGCTATTCCCGAATCTGATCCGTTTTACTCTTCTCAATTTACATTACACTACATTTTCGGAGATGGCAATCCAATACACTTATCGAAGAATGGTTTTAATAATATCTATAACACAGCAGTTAAATACGGAGCTCTTGAATGGAATACATTGAAAGCCTTAGGAGATAATAGGTATAGCATAACAGCTAATCTTTATAAAACTACTTTTGACCTAAAGAATGCGTTTGGTAGAGCTACATTTTATCTTCAATATGATAAAGGTCAATTTAGACCAGCTGGATTCTACGATTATTGGGATTTAGATTCTAAAGCCTCTGGGGTTAGACCTGTTTCTGCAGAATCTACAACTCGTTTTTTTAATTCTATTCTAAATGGAACTCCTTTCAATATAACTTATCCTTAAATATTATGAATAATCATAGAATTTGTATTATTCTTTTGGGTTTAATCTCATTGTTTTCATGTTCAACCGAGAAAAGATCACCCCAATCAATAGCAAAAGCATTGATTGGGTTAGAAATAAAGAAGGATGTCAGTGTTGTTGATTTCAAAGACCAGTGGGGTTCAATGACAGGTGATGGGATGAGCTTTATTGTATTTAACTTAAATACTAATCAGCTTCAAAGTTTAAAGGATAGCTGTAAAGCAAAAAAGTTTAAAGTTTTACCTTTAAGAGAATCTTTGCCAGATGGTTATTTAGATCATTATTTAAATCCATCTGACACTATTGGTTATTATAGGTTGGAAGTTGATAAAAAAGATGATAGAAATTATTGTATCGTTATTTTAAGTGAAGCAAGTAAAAAATTGATAGTTTATAATGTCATAAATTAAATAAAAGGGGGTGTCTCAAAAGGACACCTTCTTTTTTTTCAATAAAGGTATTCAATTCTGTTTTGAGAACAACAATGCACATCTGAAGGAGATCCCTCCTTTCAGTCGGGATGACAGGGCTTTAGTATAGACAATAGGGGAAGAAACGGCGATGCGCAACGGGATTCTAGTCGCCAAAAATAGTTTAATATGCGCATCGCCGTTTCTTCCCCTTCCCCCACCTCTGCATATTGTCATCCCGAAGGAGAAAACCTGAGTGTACGAAGGCTTTCGACTGAGGGATCTCCTCCAGCAATGAAATCTCCTCTTTCCACCGCCCTTTCGACATGAACATTTTTTCTGGCTTGTCAAAAATGAAACTTACCACCGTAATAGGTTCCGGAATTTATAATATCAACCTTGTTAGTCATAACTCCTTTGGCATCATACTATAATACTGCCTGAAATTAAGAACCCTGGTTAAGTTTTTTGTTTGGTTACGACTCTTATGGAAGGAGAACTACAACAACAAATCCAAATTCAGGAACAACAACAATCAAATATGATTATCTTGGTCGTGTTGTAAAAGAAACAGACAGTCGTGGCGCTGTGAAGAGAAACCAGTATGACAGGGCAGGAAGGATAATAAATACTATTGACAGCGTTACAGCTGCAAGGAGTACGGCTTATACTTATTTCTCATCTGGGGTCAATACTGGGAAGATACAAAGGGTAAGCGCCTCCGACGGGGTATCGAAAGTTTACAGTTACGACAATTTCGGAAGACCCACACGGCTTGCCGATTCCATCCAGGGCGAAGTAAGCATGGTCACAAGGTATGGGTATGATGCTTGGAGCCA
>CAIMVD010000169.1 GCA_903844815.1 uncultured Bacteroidota bacterium
CAGAGAATAGTACAAGTCTTTCAATCAGGTGGGGCTCGAAGCCGGCGACCTCGTGATTACAGGTGGCAATGTCAACCTCGCCCATGAAACAGAAGTACGTGAACAATAATATTAAAAAATTGATTCAAAAAAAGTGAAATTTCAACTCACTTAAAAAAAATGCTAAATCGGGGTAACAAATTGATACCATTCCTGACTAAACAGAATAAATAAGCAGAATCGGTTCAATACACAAGGTTCACATTTGAACAGAGTAATTGTCCTGACCAATAAAAATATCTCATTAATTGATTAAAATATGAATATCTTAATCGGAATAGCAGCAAGTATGATTTTTGCTGCTGCTTTTATTAGTGTTAAGGCTTACAGTGCAGAAGTTGAAGATCCAGCAGCAAGATGCAGACTTTGGTGTACTCCTGGCTCTTGTTGTGTGATAGTTTGCGCCAATGGGTGGAATTATATATGTTATGGTGTATATTAACTTTGGGTTAATAATTAATAATGGATCCGGAATTTACCGGATCCATTATTTTAGTATTTTAAACACTCTAAAAGTAAAGTTTAGTAATTTGTTAGAATTAAATTTTAACTAATATGAATATAAAGGCAATACAACTTTTTTGGTTTTTTTCTATCATAGTATCTGCATGTAATGAAAAGCCTATACATAAAGTTGATTTTTCACTAGATTCATTTACCAGGACTGATAGCATTTTAAACGGAGAAGTATATAAAAATGAAAAACTTTTCCTGGGAAATCCACGCTGGCTAAAATTTCATCCTGATTCTTTCCTGATAGTTTCTGACCTCAACAACACTTCCAGGTTTATTAAAATTATTGATCTCAAGACTAATGAGGTTCAGGAAATGATACCATCAGGGAAAGGTCCGGGTGAAATGATTACTGCATGGGGTATTGGAATTATTAATATGAAGATATGGGTTTTTGATGGTCAATTGCGCAAAATATGTATTTTAAAGATGAATGAAAGCAGAAAGTTTTCGATAGAATCGGAATTTAGTCTTAAAGAAAAAACTACAATGGGTATTAGTGTTGTGAATGACAGTCTAATAGCTTGTTTAAGTGGCTTAGAAGACAAGGTTAACAGATTGGCGTTTTGTGATTTTAAAGGTAATATTATTAGGAAAACGGGAACATTTCCAAAATTAAATAGTGCCTCCGAGCTTGAAAGTGACAATAATATTTTTCAGTCAGCAATTTCTTCTTTTCCAAATAGTAGTAAGGTAGTTTTAGCATGTAATGCAATAGATATTTTTGAAATATATGATACTCATACCGGAATTGTAAGCAGATTCCATGTTCGATGTATAAAAAATTAGCTAATTGAATATAAATTCCATTATGTCCCGGGAGGTCCTGAATAATATGTGAAAAAAGTTACATGATGAAAAATGGATAAGCTTAATTGTTATTATTTCATTTTCAGTCTGAAATAAAATGCCTGTAGGTTTTCCCATTTAAAAAACTAAGGATTGCGACTTATTTGCGCTAATAAGCAACTACACTTCAACGAAAGCTATAGTTACAATAATTTCAGTTTGTTGAATTATTGTTCTATATTTATTACGATGTAATACCCACTTGCTAATATACTTTCAACAATGAAAATAAGATATCCCCTTACCCTGCTCTTGCTTTCAATAACCCTTTTTTCCTGCAAACCAAAAAAAACCGAAACCCTCGAAGAGATGGCCCGTCTTGCAGCCCGTCCCGAAGGAGTGCTTGTTAAAACAGTAAAGCTGGAGAAATCAACATTCTACTACGAACTGATCAGCAACGTCGTTTTTAATAAAACCACAAATAAAGCTGGAATATTTAAAAATGCTGAAGTAAAAACTAATGCTCAGGTTTGGGTTAAGAATGATCTTGACGGGATTGCTCCATTTACCCCAATGAATAGATCCGGATATCTTTTTTACCATGACGATTGCCTTTATTGTGTTTTGGAAGCAAAGGAGTTTTCTGATGCCTATGGAACTGCTTCGGAACAAAATAAAACATCCACAAAATATCTCAAAAAGATGGCTACTGCATTTAGCTCTGTAAATTAATTCAGTAATCCAGTTATAATGAAGGTTCATCTTAAGTAATCCGGATACTTCGGGAAAGGATACAGTGCAATTTGACTCCACTTAATGCTCCACTCTAGGGGCTTGGAAGTGCATCCTGTGTCGCATTTTGGTTTACTTTCAATAAATTTTACCTCAAAGTGAAAAAAATATAACCAATATAGGTAACAATTCTTTTCTATTTCTGACTAAACAGAAATAACTTAAAAATTATTATTATGAGAGAGCTTAATGATTTATTGTTGAATTCCGAAAAGCAATTAAAACCTGAAGAGTTGATAACTCTAAAGGGCGGATATGAAGTTGGTGGTACTTGTGGATACCATTGCTGGGCAAATTATAATTCATCATATCAGGCATCTGAATGTGGTTTGTCCCAAAGTCAGGTTCAGGGTATGATTTCAACCTACCAATCATATGATTGGAGTTGTAATTGGTGTTGTGATTCTTGCGGTTCATCCTCATATTGTGGAAATTGATAATCTGGACTCGAAAGGTAAGGGGAAATTAACCTCTTACCTTTTATAGTATATTGTAACTCAATAACGGTTCGACTTACGAAAATTCAATCTTACGGCTTATAAGTAAATAAACCGGAAGAATAATTGCTTTTCTAAATAAGCTAATCTTAAAAAATGAGAAATATTTTAATTAAGTCTGATTGCCTGATTCTGTTCACCTTGATCTGTATTTCCTCATGCGACAGAAGCAGTATTCCTGATAACCATTTATCCAGGATGCATTCCATTGTAAATTCAACTGAAATAAATAGGATTATTACTGATTCGGTAGAACTTGAATTAAGTCAAATTTCTGAAGAGCTTCAAATCGTTCGCCTTGAGACTTCAGAATCTGTCATATTAGGAAACA
>CAIMVD010000170.1 GCA_903844815.1 uncultured Bacteroidota bacterium
GGAAATAGCAGTTTGCCAGGTACCCAGATTATCACTGTTACTGATACAGAAGCACCGGTATTGTCAGGTGTTCCTGCTACCACAGCGGCAAGTTGTGACAACATACCAACGGCAGCCACCCCGATAGCTACCGACAACTGTGATGCCGCTCCTTCAATCGCACTGGTTGAAACAAGCACACAGACCGGAACAGGCGTTGGACATTATAACTATATCATTACACGGACCTGGACGGCAACTGATTTAGCAGGAAATAGCAGTTTGCCAGGTACTCAGTATATCACCATTACGGATAATCAGATGCCTGTTATCATCTGCCCGGAAAACATCAAGAATACTGCTGATCCGGGTACTTGCGGAGCCATCATTGCGATAACTAATCCTACAGCAATCGACAATTGTTCGACTACATTTAGCTTTACAGGTGTACGTTCGGATGCATTAGCTCTGACAGCAGAGTTTCCAGTGGGAAACACTACGATAACCTGGACCGCAACAGATGGAGCAAACAATACTTCTTTAAGTTGTGATCAGACAGTTACTGTAACTGATGATGAAGACCCAACTTTTACTGCACCTGCCGACATTATT
The DNA here is from genome assembly GCA_903844815.1 of uncultured Bacteroidota bacterium. Taxonomy (GTDB): domain Bacteria; phylum Bacteroidota; class Bacteroidia; order Bacteroidales; family VadinHA17; genus LD21. Next base: position 592 of record CAIMVD010000170.1, read on the forward strand.
GTTTGCCGCTTAAATGATTGCACTTATGATATTTCACTTCTTGTTACAGGTGATGTTACAAATGAATCGGATAACTGTTCAACCGGTATTGAAGCCACATATTCCGACCAGCTGTCGGGTCCCGACGACTGTAATCGCGACATTTTCATAGACAGAAAATGGAAATTAGCAGATAATAGCGGCAATAAAACAGAAAAAACACAAATAATCAGGATTAAACCCCTTGCAACAGCTTCAATAGCAAACAGCACTCCTGTTATTTGCAATGGCAGTAACGCAGTACTGCTTTTTGAAAGCCCTACGGAAAGTTCAATTACATCGGAGCTTAAATATCAGGTAATCATAACTTCAACCGATCCTGCTCATCTTAGTGGCGGAGCATCAGTTGGTTTTCCCCTGACTAAACCACAAATGCCTTTCCATCTGAATGCAGATCTGACAAACAGCTCAAATGCACCAATTGAGGTTACCTATACCTTAGAATCCGGGGTCAGTGGCTGTTCAACTACAACAATTGTCAGTACTACAGTCATTGTAAACCCCTCAGGGAGCCTTCTTCCATTATCCGGCGAAATTGTATGTAACGGATCCTCTACAACAGAAGTGCCGTTCATGACTTTAAATACAGGGGGCACTTCAAGCTATAACTGGGTAAATGATTTACCATCAATAGGCCTTTCTTCGAATGGAAGCGGAGATAGGATAGTAGCATTCACCGGGGTTAATAATGTAGATAAGTTTGTGACTGCAAATATCTCCGTGACTCCTTTTTTCACTTTTGCCGGTTTAACATGCGAAGGCCAGATGAAGAGTTTCACAATTACAGTTAATCCCACACCACGGGTAGTGCCTGTTAATCCCGACCTGAAACCCGATACATCAATATGTTACGGAACTGCCACCGCAATTACTTTGACTTCCCCTACGGAAATGACATCAGGGTCAATCGTATTTGACTTTACGACCACTGCTTCCGATGTTTCAGTAACAGGTGATTTGAGTTCAGGAGTGAGTATTAATCCCGGGTATATGATTTCAAGGTCGTATCAGAATAAGTCTAACAAAATCCAGTCGGTTTATTATTCAATTACTCCAAGAAATGACCTTAACGTGTGCATCCCGGGGAAAACAGTCATTAGTGAAGTAAAAGTTCATCCAAAGACAATTGATCTTAATTATCCAGGTACGGGCGGCGACGGAGTGGAGATTGTACAACCTCTAACCTGCGAAGGAGGATCTAACGCTTCTCTAAAGGTTCATACCTCAACAGATGCCGGACCCTATTATTTCAGCTGGGAGCGAAGTTCTACCATGAAGATTGAAGGTTTCGGCCGTTCATTCGTAGATAATCTTATCGGCGGAGGATGGCAGGTTACTGTTACCGATGCTCTGGGATGCAAAAACTCCTCATTTAAAGATATAGCCGGGGGTGCAGCCTTCAATACCTATTTTAATGCATATAAAAATGTAACCTGCCCGGGCGGTAACGACGGAGAGTTGGCTATCCAGGAAAATGGCACCGGAAATTCGCCATATATTTATGAAATACACAGGATATACAACGGGAAAGATGTTATTGTGATAAATGACACAATAGAAACCAAAGGGATCTACCATTATCATTACGACCAGTTACCGGGAATCTACCGTTTATTTATGAAGGATAACAGCGGATGTTCAAATGTAAATTACCTCCATCCCGATCCACCTGAGGAAATAATTGCTGAACCTGACTCAATTAAGGCTCAGTTCATGACTATTAATGAAACATGTAAGGGTGCTGACGGGACTATTGACATAATCTCAGTAACCGGAGGATCAGATGGCTTTAGTTATTCCTGGTTTTACGACAGTTTGAGACTAAACCCGATCAATATTACTGATCCGCAGCATCTTAAAGGTTTGGTTTCGGGTAACTATTATCTGGATATAAAAGACATTAAAAACTGTATTCAGCCTGAAACTGTAACTGTTGATCCCCCTGTACCCCTTGTTTTCACTGCTGTTCCCAAGGAGTATAACGGTGTTAATATCAGCTGTTACGGTCTCTCCGACGGAGCTATTGAAATAGTCCCGGTCACCGGGACAGGGCCATACAAGTATTTCATGAAGCGGCCCGATGGTACTGAACTTGAATCGGCCTCACCCGTATTCTCAAACCTTAGTGCCGGGAAATATCTTACATCGGTTATTGATAATAATTTCTGCATGGATTCTGTTGCGGCTGAACTTATTGAACCAGGAAAGCTTGGACTCGAACTCAGGCTTTCCGAAAGCAAAGCGGGTGGCTTCAATATAAATTGTACAGGACAAAAAAACGGCACCATTGATATTAATGCACTTAATGCGGTTACAGTACCTGTTTTTATATGGAGTGACGGATTTTCGGGTGAATCAAGAAAGGACCTTCCTGCAGGCAGTTACAGCGTGGTAGTTGTTGATGCAAACAATTGCAGGGCAGCTGCTGACACTGTTCTGACGGAGCCTACTCCTCTCAGCCTTTCATTTGAAGATGTCAGACAGCCGTTCTGTCCCGATAAGCCCGATGGTTCAATAACTGTAAACGGCCTTGGCGGGGTTAAAGGGATAGACTATTCCTACAAGTGGTCCGACAATTCAATTCAAAGTATTCTTGCCGGTGTTTCTGCCGGAGAATACACAGTTTTAATCACGGATATGAATGGATGCACAATCAGTGGTTCTCAGAAAATTGAGGCCCTCAATAAAACCTGCCTTGTAATTCCAAATGCAATTTCACCGAACGGAGACACCTTTAATGATGTCTGGAATATTGGCGAGATATTGCTTTATCCCCAGGCAGAGGTTAAGGTTTTTAACAGGCTTGGACAGATTGTATGGCGTTCTGAAAAAGGATACCCTAGTCCCTGGGACGGAACAAGTAACGGTACTCCGCTACCATTTGATTCGTATCATTATATAATTGATCTGCATAACAATTCTAAACCTTTTATTGGAAGTATAACTCTAATTAAATAAGAATAATTACACGGAATTTGTGAAGAAACCGGCTTTAATATTGTATTTGTTTCTGTTGACCAATTATATTTCTGGTCAGCAGTTGCCTGTTTACAGCCAGTATCTTTATAATAAATTTCTGATTAATCCTGCAGTTGCAGGAAGTGACGGATATACAAGCATAAATCTTACTGCGAGGGAACAGTGGGTGGGATATTCGGGGGCTCCACGTACCTTTTCGCTGAGCGGACAGGGCAGGGTCCTGAAAAAGGGATTTAATATACGGCAAGGCAAGAATAACCGCTCTGTATTCAAACCGGGGACAGATGGCAGGATCGGTCTGGGCGGAACCTTATTCAGCGACAAGAACGGATTGATACAAAGGACAGGTATCCAGGCTTCCTATGCATATCATATGTGGATCCAAAGCAATACCCAGCTTTCACTTGGACTTTCATTAAACGGTTACCACCTTAAATTAAACGAGCAGGAAATAGCCTTTGAGAATCCCAACGATCCTTTACTCTACACCGATCTCCGGAAAGGTATCTTTGTTCCTGATCTGACATTTGGTGCCTACCTGCTAAATTCCCGTTACAATGTGGGGTTCTCTGCAGATCAGCTTCTTGAAGCAACTGCAAAAATAGGAAGCACCGGTTACCAGAATTTCAAAATGAAGCGGCAATATTATCTGTTCGGTTCCTGCGATTTCGAAGCGGGGAGCAACACGGTAGTACAGCCGTCTTTTCTTTTCCAGGTATCTGAACAGTTAAAACCAATAGCCGATCTGGGTGTATCATATTTAATGAATCAGGATTTCTGGGCCGGAATGACCTACCGCACCAGCGGAGCGATAATCGCAAATGTCGGATTCAGATATGATAACCTCCATTTCGGATATTCTTTCGATTTTACACTTTCTGAAATACAGAGGGTTACTTATGGGACCCACGAGCTATCTGTTGCAATGAAATTCGGCGACAGTTCAAGAAAATACAGGTGGCTTGACAGATATTGAAGAAGACCAAAACTACTGGTGGTCACATAATTGGATGGGCCATAATTTTCCTTAGTTGACCTTCGTATTATCCTTTGGGTCCTTCGTGGTAAAATGGTTTTTTTCACCACAAAGGGCACAATCCCGAGTACTCGGGATCACAAAGGACACCAAGGGATTCTTCTTCAAAAACTGCTTTGTCTCAGTCCTTGTTATTTTTCAGCAGGTTTGCGGAGAATATAGATTATCGAACTGCTTTTTTCTTTCCTGAAGAAGGCGCCTATAGCATAAAATTTCGCCCTGATAATTCCCCTGAGAAATGGGAGGGAGGATTCTTTGTATTTCTCGCTGACAAATGAAATATAGAAGACATCGGCGGGCAGATTCATTATTTTTTCGGTCGCGAATCCTGCTTTCTTCGAAAAAACGGCGAATGATGAAGGAGTAAAGTGCCAAAGATGCCTTGGGACATCATATGCAGCCCAAAATTCCCTGTAATGCCTGGCGTCATATGAGTTGCAGTTAGGCAATGCAGTTACGCAGATCCCTCCGGGTTTCAGGAGTCGCATAATTTCAGCATAATATTCAAAGGGTTCGTGAAAATGTTCCAATACATGCCAAAGTGTTATGCAATCAAAACTGGCGGTTTTAAGAGTATTTATTTTTTTAGGATCAAGTATTTCAAGTCCGTGTTTTGATTCCGATAAATTCCTTGCTTTTTCGTTAATTTCAATTCCTGTAACCTGCCATCCTCCGTTTTTCATGGTTGCGGCGAAATGACCGCTGCCACTGCCTATATCGAGTAATTTTCCTTTCTTTAATCCGGTTATTTTGGTTATCATTCTCTTTTTCCGGTGCAGCATAAAATTTCTGGCCAGCCTGTAAATCCTGTCGGAAAATCCTGTTGAACTATCGTTGTGCGAGAGATATTCATCTGATTCGTAGTAACTTCCAATTGCATGAGCTTCTGGATAGTCCTGGGTAAAAACAAAACCACAGTCGGAACATTTGAATAAAGCAAAAGGTTCCCCGCTGAGGAAATAGTCCCTGCAATTCAGGTGAATCAGTATTTTTTCAGCAGAACATAACGGGCAGGCATAATGATGCACCATTTTACTTGACTTTCGGTTTAACTACAAAATAATAAAGAAAATAAGCCGCAAAAAGAAGAATCAGGACTATTGAACTCGCAAGTGAAATCTTGTTGCCTGTAATATATGATGATGGTTTGAATGAGAATTTTATCTCGTGATCCCCGGCGGGAACTATCATTCCCCTGAGAATGTAATTGGCACGGAAGTAGCTGGTCTCTTTTCCATCTATATAGCTTTTCCATCCTGCAGGGTAATAAATCTCTGAAAAGACTGCCAGTTTTTCTTCCCTTGCAGATGATTTATAGACCAGTTCATCAGGCTTGTACGAAATGAGTTCTATTTTTTCATTTTCGCCAACCGGGTACGAATCTTTTGCAATCTGTACCTTGAATTTCTTGTCTATAACAGCTTCTCCTGATGGATCGATTTTGTTTATTGCTGAAATTTCCTGGTTGGCATTGTCGACAATAAGTGGCTTTTCAGCAAACCATGCATTGCCCAAAGCATTCGTATTTATAATGGGAGCAGCATCGGGGTTGTAAATCACATACTTTGTATTAAGCATATTAAGGGCAGTCGTTCCCTTAAAAGCTGCCTGAATTTCCTCTATTGTTTTTGACTGGCTAATCAGAGTAAGGTCTTTGAAAAGTGAAGTGTCAATGAGTTCCTGGTATCTCTCCATTTTGGCCCCATGGTATCCTCCTATTGATTTATGGAAATACGAGGTGGGGGAATTATCGTTGAAAGTTGAAACAGTGAGGTTGAGAACCCTGTTCTGTGAAGGATCCTTAAGGATGAAAGCATCTGCTTGGGAAGGAATAAATGACTTCTGTACTGATGAAGGAGTCTCAAATCTGTCGGCATTGAGATATCGCTTATCGACTGTCCACAGATCGATAAGTATTAGTCCTCCGATAAGAATTATTGTAGCTTCCTTCTTCATCTTGCCTGAAACAAATGCGTAAATCGTTGCGGCGGACAATAGTATGAATACCAGCGACCTTAAGGCATCGGTTCTCAGAAGTTCTTTTCTGTCGGCGATCAGGGTGGTCTTAAGCCATTCCGGAAATTCATTTTCATACGAAGCAAGGAATGACCCGGCGATTCCCGGCATTACGAGTACAACCAGCAGGAAGCCGCCTGTTATCCCGGCTGCTATTTTAAGGCCTTTGTTGAGTTTCTTTCCGGTGACCGTACCATCCAAAAGATCTCTCAGAGCCAGGATTCCCAGGAGGGGAATACAGAACTGAGCAATGATCAGGATCATTGTTACAGCCCTGAATTTATTGTATCCGGGGAAGTAGTCGATAAACAGGTCTGAAAAGGGCATGAAGTTTTTGCCCCAGGCAAGCATTACGGAGAGGACTGTCGCACCAAGCAGCCACCACTTTTCAGGGCCTTTTATTATAATAAGGCCCAGTACGAACAGAAAGAAAATAATTGCGCCAACGTAATGAGGTCCGTCAGTACCAGGCTGGGTTCCCCAGTATTTCTGGAGCTGGCTGGCAGCCTCCGGGGGAGCATTGTTCGCCCGAAGGGCTTTAACAGTTTCGGAATTCCGGTCAAAGGGTTTGCTTGAGCCACCCTTGTAATTTGGTATTAAAAGGTTGAAGGTTTCATCTACCCCATAACTCCAGTGTGTTATGTATTCCTTGTCAAGGCCGGGGGTGGCAACCTGGTTGTTGTGTACAAGATCTGATTTTCCCCTGATAGAATATTTTCCATATTCATATGTAGTGTAAAGGCTTGCGAAGTTTATTCCGATAGCAATTACAAAAGGGATTATGAGAATACCTGTTGTCTTCAGAAAATTCAAAACTGTCTTGTTCTTTACCGCATAAACCATTTCAACGATACCGAAAACAAGAAGGCAGAGAAAAGCATAGTATGTGATCTGAGGATGGTTAGCCTGTATCTCCAGAGCAAGAATCAGCGAAGTGAAGAGTGCCCCTTTTAACAAATCATACCTGTAAGTATAATAGATTGCACCTATCATAGGAGCCATATATGCCAGCGCTATCGCCTGGGTATTGTGTCCCGCCCCGAGTATCTGGAAGAAAAATGAGGATAGCCCGAAAGCCACAGCTCCTGCACCGGCAAGCAAGGGAGAGGCTCCGAAAACAAGCATAAGTATGTAGAAACCAGTCAGTGACAGAAACAATACCGAAACCGGCATCTTGAATGTTCTTAAGATTGTATCGATTTTTTTCACCAGGTTTCCTGGATACCTCGTTGAAATCAGGTACGCTGGCATTCCACCGAAGATAGAATTTGTCCATAAAGGCTCTTTTCCATATTTATCCCTGTAGTCCTGAATCTCTTTGGAGTTAATTTTCGATACGGTCGAATCGTTTGCTTTTAATACCTTGCCTTCGAGTACGGGATAAAAATAGGCGAAGGAGATCACTATAAAAACCACTATGGCTATTACGTGGGGCAGGGCGGGCTTGATTATGTCTTTAATTTGCATAAGTCGGATTATTAGATTTCCGGTATAAATGATTGACAAAAGTATTTAATTAACTCAAATTTGCAGGCCTTGAAATTGATTTTCTGATATTACATCTCGTCTTTAATAGCCTTAAAAGATTTAATATTATCGCCGAATTTTTTTAGATCCGACCATTTTACAACGAATCCCCTGATTGCCTGTAGCTCGACAGGTTCATAAAAATTGAAAAGGGCCAGGATGAAGGGGAAGCTGATTATGCAGCCGGATTTTATAATAAGCCTTAATGGCAGCGACAAATCGTTGATAACCAGCCCTGCGCACGATAGGACTCCTCCGACAGCGAGCATTAAAAGGATCTTATTGATTTCATATGGAATATGATATTCTTTTTGTGAATAATAATAAGTAATGAGCCAGTATATCAATTGAGCCGTCAGAGTTGCAAGGGCAGCGCCTACTATGCCCCAGAGAGGTATAAGGGCAATATTAAGCAGAAGGTTCAGGATACTTGCAACAAATACAATTGTCCCGAGTATTTTCGTACGTTTTACAATGAAGAGTCCGTTAGTGGAAATGTCTTTCAGGTTGACAAAGAAAACAGAAAGACAGAGAATCGGGACTATAACATAGGCTTCCCAGTATTGGTTCGATTTGGCCATGACCTTGATCAGCTCGAATGAAAAAAGAGAGACAGCAATTATCCCCATCATCAGTACGTAAGATGAATAGAGCAGGATTTTTGAGTAAAATCTCATGTTGTCAGGGGCATGAATTTTCTGTATTATCATCGGGGAAATTGCCATTTTAATCGAATCGACAATTACAAGCTTCAATACGCTTGAGATCTTAAAAGCGAGGGTATAGAGAGCGACGTATTTAATCAGATCCCATGAGTTGAGCGAATACCTGTCAATAACGTTCAGAGCAACTCCCGAGATGTTCGCAATTATCAATGGGATCCCGAAAATGAACATCTGCTTTAACAATGGCCAGTCAAAGGAGATTGTAATATTTTTTGCAGTATAACCGAGCAGTATTACAATAAAAAAGAGATTTCCGATTACCTGGGCGAGATAAATGCCTTCAACACCCATTTTTTTGAAAACAATCAGGTAGATTGTGAGTGTAAGAACAACTACAAGTTTTACAAGATTGGTGCCAGTATAGAGTACCGACCTCGACTGCAGCCTCATCAGGGTGCTTATAATTGTATTGATTGCCTGCAAGCCCGAAGATATAATAACCAGATTTATTACCGTGCCATAGTCCGGAGTGTGAAGGATAATCGCTGAGAAATTCCTTGCAAGGGGCATAAGCAGAAGACAGAAAGAGAGTGATATTACTGTCTGCATGGTCAATGTCATAAAAAACACCTGTTTCTGGTTATCAAGGTAATCTTTGTCCCAATACCACCTGTTAAGGCTTTGTGGAAGGGAGGAGCCGAGAAAGGCAATCAGTACGAGACCTGATATGTCCAGAAGCCCTATGAAACCGAAGTCGTCAACCGAAAAGAACTTAAGATCGGTATAAAGCGGGATAAGCAGAAACCCGATTAGCTTAACGGCTACGTTTCCGAGGCCGTAGACAACGCTGTTTTTAAATGAAGACCTGACTGTATTTAACATAACTTAATCTCCCGACCGGTCACCGGCAGTTATTTGTTTATAAATGTTTCCGGGACTAAAAAAATATGAGTTTTCAAGGGCCATCTTCTGCAAATCAGTTACTGCCTGACGATCTTTAATAAGCCCGGTCAATATCTTTCCCAGATGATCATAGCTCTCATAACGGATTGTGCTTGAGATTATTTCTTCCGGAACAGGATAATTATCAGGCAGGATGCCAGGTTTTGCAGCTTTAATCATAGCAAAGGGAAGTCCGGTTTCCTTTGTCCTTCCATACTGGCTATGCCGGTTCAGAACCACATTCATATTTCCAAGGATAATATCGGAAAGTGCCAGCTCCTTGTCGTACTGCTCTGAGGGTATAAAATCTGTTTTGTGGATTATGATATTAAATCCCTTCTGTTTAAGTTCCTCTGCTTTTTCAAGGACGGGTCCTGAGTCGTTAAGCCGGTTATCGGGCTGAATACCCCCAAGAAAGTCGAGGCAAAAATTGTCCTTATAATGATGAAGCTGCTTTTCTGCAAGATCAAGCAGAGCCAGATAATTTCTCCGGTATTGGGATACAATTCCGGGAACACAGATCCTGAGAGGTAAGGTGAAGTCTTGGTCTCTGGTTACTGAAACCGGATCGTAAACAGAAAAAGGCACGACTTCGATATTAAAAGGCACCTGAAGTTTAATAGCTTCATTTCTGACCGATTGAGAGAGCACTACAACAGATCCGTTTGTTTCGGAAACCAGGTCCAGGATTCTTTTCTTGTAGCGGGGAATCGAAAAATGAAGTTTTATCAGATAGAAAAAGAGTTTAAGATCAGGCTTTTTAGCTATGCCTGATACGAATTTTCCGATATTTTCCGACAGGGACAGGGAAAACCATTCATCGAGATTATGAACAACAAGATAGAGTTTGCATTTTAATTCCCAGCGAGCAAATGCAGAGAAGTACTTTGTCATTGTAACGACATAGACCCTGTCGAAGGAGGATGAGGCTATGCTTCCAAGAAAATCTTCGACACTCCGACCAGGAGATTTTATACTGAATGACAGACCCGGAGATTTTTCGCCAAGATGCTTCAGATTTGCACCATGACTATCGAGTGTGAAAACATTAACAGTATTCCCGGGCTCTGAACAAAAGATCCTGCACAGAGCTTCTGCCATGGGAACATGACCCGTATCCATTATTTCAACTATTGCAACCCGCATAAGGCTGAACTGCTGATATAGATTACGTCCCACTCCTTTAACTGACCGTTGTCAAGGACCGACGGGATAATGTCATAGAGTATAAAACCCAGAGCCCGTAAATATTCATCAATTTCAAAATATTTCGGAGAACCGACATAGACATCATGATTGCCGGCTTCAAGAAGTACTATGGAAGTTCTTTTCAGAGTTATTTCAGCGCCGCGGAGTACATTCATTTCGAATCCCTGTACATCGAGTTTCATTATACCTATAGAGGCTTTTTCACTGGCAAGGAAGTCGTCCAGCCTGACAATCTCAATTGTTTCGTTACGGATAAGTCCTAAAGTCTTCTCATCGTAGAAAACACTTTCCGTTTCAGCCGAAAGGGGCAGGATTGAAGAGGAGGTTACCCTGTTTGCTATATTTATTTCCTGTTTGCTGTTTTCGTTGCCGACTGCCAGATTACACAAGGTTACGTTTTTCGATTCACCGAATCGGGATTCAATAGTTTTAAAACTCTCTGCCACCGGTTCGAAAAGAATTATCCTGTTCGATGGAAAGTATTTCAGATAGAGCCTGAGAGAGGCACCTATGCCACCTCCGATATCGAGTATTATAAAATCCTGTGCAGGGAGTTTTTTTGCCAGTCTTATACTTCGGTGAATATGATGCATCGGAAAAAGCTCTCCCTTTTCGAGCCGGCTTTCAAGTTCCTTCTTAAAAGGATTGTTCAGAAGATATGAAAACAGGGGTTTTATCTTAACCAACGGCAGAAAGAGGAGATTGATAATGAATTTTATGTATTTCACAATTCTCTTTTTTAAAACAGGCTGCTAAGTTAATGAATTATACAGGCTGAAGAGCCTCTCCTTTATTACTCCCGTATTATATTCCCTCTGAACAGCATCCCTGCCGTTTTTACCCATGGTTTTCCTTAATTCAGGGTTTGAAGCCAGTTTGATTATCGCCTCCTTCATTCCATTATTGTCTGAAAAAACAAGCCCGCACACATGTCTTTCAACCAGTTCTTTCTGAGGCTTGCAGTCGGATACTATTAATGGTTTTCCTCCAAGCATATAGTCGTAAATCTTGTTGGCAACACCTGATTCGTGTTGCGGGTTCTTCTGAAAAGGAGCAATGCAGATATCGCTTATTTCAAGGTAAGCCGGAAGGTCGCCTGAATCGATCCAGGGGATGTAACAGATTCTGTCTTTAAGTTCTTTCTGAGTAATAAGCTCATGAAAAAGAGGCTTGTCTTTTTTATCTGCCGGACCAATAAAGAGCAGGTTTACAGTAACATTTTCCTTTACAAGTTCGGAAAATACCTGTATTGCATCGAAGATCCCACGCCGTTCGGCTATAACACCATAATATAGAATTACCGGGTATTCCTGAGCAAACGGACTTACAACTTCTATAACTTTAGCATCCTGTCTGAAAGCCAGGTCGGGAACATTAGGAAGAATGGTGAAATTATCTTTTAGCAGAAGTGGATATTTCTGAATTAGCTGATCCCTGAAATCGTTGCTTAATACAATTACCCTGTCGGCATAGTTCAGATAATCAGGTTCCTTTTCGGTCCATTTTAAGGGGCGGGCGATCCGGCTGCGAAAGAAACCTTTAGTCCAGTTATAGGTCTTTACAGTAAACGGATAGTTCTCGTGAAGGTCGAGTATCAAAGGGATCTTTTTGCCCGATCGTTTTATCCCGCGATGTGCGGCTTTCGACATGTAAAGGTCGTGGACATGAAGTATTCCGATATTATTTTTTAAAATGAATTTTTTAATGCGGCTGGCCCACATCCATTCATAGAGAGGGATGGTATTGAGTATAAAGAAAAGTAAGTCTTTTAACTTTTTGCGGATGTTTATCCTTTCGGTTGTTATTCCTCCTAAAGGATTTTCATATTTCTTTCCGAAGCCGAAACATAGAACAAATACCTCAATTCCCTGTTCTTTCAGAATCCCGATTTCGCGAAGGACGCGTATATCGCTGTTGAGGTCGTTATCGAGGATGATGCCTGTCCGCATGAATTTTATTTTGGACAAAGGTAATGGTTCTTTTTTTCAGCGGGATATACATTTTATTTATTGCTGTTTCGTTTGTCAATTCTCGCCTTTGTCATTCTTTCACGTAACCCGCCCTCATTAATGAAGGCCTTTTCCAATGCTTTTAATTGTTGATTAAGCAAATAGGTCACTATACTAATAAGACAAATCATTGAATTGGCGCAAATTGCAGGTTCGGGATTCTCAATGGCTTTCCGGTAAGTTTCGTAGGTGGCGTTTGGCGTACGGTTTAACTCCCTGAACCATTTGGTCTATCGTGCGGTTATATTTTCTGAAAAATCGTGTGGTAAAATAGACTGTGCCATCGTAAATAATTTCCGATTTCTGGTAGGTTATCAGATGCCGATAACCTCCGTGCAGGGGTATAAAACCTTCGGGATTATGCTTGTTGGTTTCCATTTTATTCTTGGTGGGACTTAAGGGACAAGCGGAATATCCCGTTACAGTGCCACATGTCTCAGTTGTCCCATTTTAAGTTTATGTTGTACTACAAAGTGCAGTTTATAGGTTTTATTTCCTTTTTAATACTTAAAAGTACAAAATTATTTTATTATGGAGGCCAGGAAAAGTACATTAAATTCTTGTTAAACAGTGTACTCCGTGGTTAAAAAGAAATATGGAGCATGTAGAAAACATCTAAAGGCAATTTAAAATCAGATCTTTTCCAGCAGGCCGGCGACTTTTCCGGTTAGCTCAACCCTGCTGTATTTTTCAGTGGATACGTTCCTGTGGTTATTCCTGTCTTTTGCTGCGGAAGTAAGATATTCGCAGATGCCCTCTGAATCATCATATCCGAATGAGGCACCGCAACCCGATTCGCGGATTATTTCAGCTGCATCGCCATCAGTCGGCCCGATACAGATAATTGGTTTCCCTGAAGCAAGGTACTCAAAGATCTTTCCGGTAATTATGCTTTTGTTGCTGTGATGATCAGGTATAATCAGCAGGAGCAGAGACGAAGAGGCCATGAGTTTAAGGGCCTCATCATGATCGGCATAATCATAAAACAAGGCATCGGAACATTCAGGGAAGGAACGGATAAGGTCTCTCTGACCAGGGGTTACGGTACCGAGAAACTTAAGATGAAAGTAATTTCCCTGCTGACTGAATTTTTGTAAACCCTCAAGAAAAGAGGTTAGAGGATAGGTATCTGAAAGTGTTCCTGTGTAGGATAACGTGAAAATTTCCGGTTCCGCGGGAAACATTTTTCCGAAATCTTCAGGATCATACCCGTTTGTTATAATTTCAATTTTATTGGCAGCCATTTTAAATTTGGCAGCAAACAATTCCTTCAGCGATTTTCCAACTGTTAGAATAAGATCGGAGTTTTTAAGTACTCTCTTTTCATACCCCCTGTCGAAAGCCTTTGAAATGATTGTAGGATAAAACTGACTGTAATAATAAATATCCGTCCATGGGTCGCGCAGATCGGCAACCCATTTGATATAGGGATACTTGGTTTTCAGTTTCAGCCCGATCAGCTGAGTTGAATGTGGAGGACTTGTTGTTATCACATGCCTGATACCTTCCGATTCGATAATTTCACAGGCTTTTCTGAATGCATATCCATTCCAACCTCTTCGGGGATCAGGGATGAAAAAATTTCCTCTTATAAAACGAAGGACTTTTCCCTTAAATGTATTGTCAGTATTATTTGCAAACCCGGCTGAAGGGATCTTCGATTTATCCTTTTTATAGATACTGAAATAGTCGATTGCCGGTGTTGTGAAGACCCTGAGATCAGCCGGGACTTCTCCTGACAGTGATTTATCAGTAACAGGGTAAGCAGCAAACCCGGGATCGACAGTGAGTATTACAGGTTCCCATCCGTATTGTGGCAGGTATTTTGAGAATTTCAACCATCTCTGTACTCCGGCCCCTCCGCTTGGGGGCCAGTAGTACGTAATGATGAGAACCTTGTTCATTTTAAAGCTTTTTTAGCAAGCTCTGAAGCGACACTTTTTCCTTGATTAATACTGTAAGCTGATCAATCCTTACTCTTTCCTGCTGCATAGAATCGCGGTATCTGATAGTAACCGTATTGTCTTCAATAGTTTGATGGTCGATGGTTATACAATAGGGAGTACCGATTGCATCCTGCCTCCTGTAACGGCGTCCTATTGAGTCCTTGTCGTCGTACTGGCAGTTGAAATCGAATTTAAGGTCATGAACTATTTTTTCCGCTATTTCGGGAAGCCCGTCTTTTTTGACAAGAGGCATCACGGCAAGTTTTACAGGGGCCAGGAATGAAGGCAACCTCAGGACGATTCGTGTATCAGTAGATCCGTCTTCTTTGGTCAGGAGTTCTTCATCGTAAGCAGCAGATATTACCTGGAGGAACATCCTGTCGACGCCAATAGATGTTTCAATAACGAAGGGAACATACGACTCTCCTTTTTCAGGATCGAAATACTGCATCTTCTTTCCGCTGTATTCCTGGTGTTGTTTAAGGTCATAGTCGGTACGTGAATGAATACCCTCAACTTCCTTGAAACCAAAGGGGAATTTAAATTCAATATCAGTTGCAGCATTGGCATAATGGGCCAGCTTAACATGGTCGTGGAACCTGTAGTTTTCGCTTCCGAAACCGAGTGCCTGATGCCAGTTCATCCGGGTCTCCTTCCATTTTTTAAACCATTCGAGTTCGGTGCCGGGCTGGACGAAGAACTGCATCTCCATCTGCTCGAACTCCCTCATCCTGAAAATAAACTGCCTAGCGACAATCTCATTTCTGAAAGCTTTCCCGATCTGGGCTATACCGAAAGGAAGCTTCATCCTGCCTGTCTTCTGGACGTTCAGGAAGTTGACAAAGATCCCCTGGGCCGTTTCGGGACGAAGGTATACTTTGCTGGCACCTTCAGCTGTGGATCCTATTTCGGTCGCGAACATAAGGTTGAATTGCCTTACATCGGTCCAGTTACGAGTACCTGAAACAGGGCAGACTATCTCATTGTCGACTATTATCTGTTTGATCCCGGCAAGGTTTGTATCGTTCATTGCAACGGAAAACCTTGTATTGATCTCGTCAATCTTTGCCTGATTAGCGACAACCCTTGGATTTGTTTCCCTGAATTTTTGTTCATCGAAGGTCTCACCGAACCTGCCTTTAGCCTTTTCGACCTCTTTGTTTATCTTATCTTCTATTTTTGCTATGTGCTCTTCTATAAGAACATCAGCCCGGTATCTTTTCTTTGAATCTTTGTTATCGATGAGAGGATCGTTGAATGCGTCAACGTGTCCCGATGCTTTCCAGATTGTGGGGTGCATGAATATTGCCGAATCGAGGCCGACAATATTGTCGTTCAGCAGGACCATACTGTCCCACCAATATTTCTTAATGTTGTTTTTTAGTTCAACGCCATACTGTCCGTAATCATAAACAGCGCTCAGTCCGTCATAGATCTCGCTTGAGGGAAAGACATAACCATATTCCTTGCAGTGTGCTACTAATTTTTTGAAGACATCTTCCAGTGCCATAATTATTTTCTTTAATATAATGGTGGCAAAAGTAGGCTAAATACTTTTGTTTTACAATGAGTCGGATTTCAATACTGTTTTGATATGTGTTTTATTCCGGGCTGGAGAGGATTTGAAGTACATACCATAATTTATAAGTTTCAATGGCCCCGATTGCAAATCGGCGCCAGCGGTGAGAGGGTAAATGGCCCCGATTGCAAATCGGCGCCAGCAGTGGGAGGGTAAATAGCCCGGATTGCAAATCGGCGCCAGCAGTGGGAGGGTAAATGGTCCCGATTGCAAATCGGCGCCA
>CAIMVD010000171.1 GCA_903844815.1 uncultured Bacteroidota bacterium
ATTCAGGTTGGCCGTTTTCCCGCCCAGGTGGTGGCATGTTTTTTGCCTTCGAGATAATGACTCTTAATACTATATTTTTCGCTACCAGTTGACCTCCAAAAAACACGCCACCCCCTTCGCTGCGGCAACAACACATACCGCTCTCCGTTATGCTTAAGCGATTAGTGCTGAGACAATTACAGGACTTCGACATGACAAAAGCCTAAGCATAACAGGACTATTTTCTGCTTCCAAGAAAGCCTAATCGTGACAAGAGAACTCTGTATTTTCTACCGGGACTTTGCCTCACGCAAAAATTTTAAAATTCGAGAGCTACTGCACATTACACACATTTGCAAGTCCCGCATTGCCGACACTCCAACCAAAACTTGCAAAAGAGTGTAATATGTCAATTATTTGCTGTTTATAATGCCAAAGATTACTAAACCAATTTTGAAATTAACTTAAAAGTGTTTAACTTGCATTGTTTTATTTGGAATTCTTGTAATATTCACATTTTTTAGTAAGTAATTAAACATTTACTGAAATGGGAACAAAATATTATTTAGTATTTTTCATATTTTTAACCCTTATATCTTGTGCGCCTCCAGAAAATAAACCACCACAAATAACAGATATTATTTGTAGTGAAAATGATCTTCAAATTTATGGAGGTTCTACAGTTATTTTTGATTGTATAGCAACTGACCCTGAAGGAGATAAACTTTTCTATAATTGGAATGCGACTTCTGGCACCTTTAATAGGACAGCGTCTTCCACTGTTACTTGGACCTCACCTGTTGTTACAATGGAGAGTATTGCACAAATAAAAGTTGAAGTAACTGATTCTGAAAATCCTGATAAACCACAATATCGTGCAATTTTTATATCTGTAGACCCTATTCCTATTGTGATACCGCCAAATGATCCAGGATCGTTTTATTATATTAAATATGTGTGTGATGATGCATATGTTGATGCAACACATCCTGATGAGAAATGTGGAAATGAAGTTAACCTATTTACCGGACCTGGATATTACACCTATTTGAGATTTGATATAAGAGACAAATATAATTACCTCAACCAGTATAACTTAAGCTCTATAGAAAAAGTTGAAATAAGATTAGCAAAAGGATATAATAATACTGCCGTAAAACCAATAGGCACAACAATATTATATGGAATTTCATGGAGTGAAACATCATGGTATGAGGAGCTTATTACTTATAATATTAAACCTAAATACGGTAATAAGATTGCTGAAGTGCAAAACATAACATTCGATATTGATGGAGTGGTCGCATTTGACGTTAAGTCAGACTTTCTTAATTGCGTACAATTGCATAGCTATTATTCTGTAATGGTGAGCACTCCTTCTCCAAGCGTAAAATCACAATGCAGTTTTTATTCAAAAGAACTGAAGGATATGTATCCGCAATATGGCGATGCTGCAACACCAGTCTTATGGATAAAATATAAAACAAAATAATTCCTAATAACAACAGAAAGAAATAATCGAAGTTATTAGGTACTAATAATGTTATTGTTTGTCAAATATTTAACCATTTAAAAACCTGTCTCATGAAGAAACAGAAAATTGTCCTATTTTCAGTTATTTTACTAATAGGAATTTTTTTAAACCAGTCCTTATTTGCACAGGTTCAAACTAATTGTTATAAAGTAAAAAGTGGAGAATCCAAGTCAATTCTAATTGAAAACGGCCAACTGTACCGCATTACTATTAAATCATGTTGGTATTCAGCAGAGGCTTGCATTGGCACTTACCTAATTTATGGACTTAATGTGTCTGATCCAAAAACTCAGGGTCGGCCATCTGTATTAGTCGTTGCAGAAACGCCTACAATAGATTGGAGGTTCAGTTACAGACTTAATGGTCAATACAATGCTGATATGAGGATAACATCACAAGGTTGGGGTGACCAAGGATTATTAATTGTTGTTGAGAAACTTTCATGTTATTAATTCAATCAGTGTAATTGAAATTACTTAATTAGTCATCTAAAATATATCAAGCAATGAAAAAGATTTTATTAACCTTAATTCTAGCACTGTCAACCGTATTAGGATTTTCACAATACAATTTTGAAAATCCCAATGAGAAATCTTACATGATCAGTTTAAACAAACCCCAATCGAATTTGTACGTGAATTACGAGAAAACTCCAAATCAGAATGTATATTCATTTAAATATTCAAATGCAAACCAACCAATTCTTAACGGTAGGAGTAATCTAAATTCAATATTAGACTTAACAAAAGGTAATCACTACCTTTCAAATTCTAAATTAGATTTTGTGCCCCCATTAGTACTTCCTCAACATAAAGAGGGAGGTTCTACACGTATTGGAGCAGCACTAACTGGTGCAATTTTTGGAGCTGGTTTCGGATTACTAGGAGCTATGGCAGCTGATAATGGTGCAAATACTGGCGATGTAAACATTGGAGCATGGGTTTTAGGCGGCGCCGGTGTTGGTATTGCTTTAGGATTAGTATTTAAATTAGATATTTTTGCGTTGTTTAATTAGTAATCTTACAAATATCTGTTCTAAACTATCCACATAAATTGTATCTATTCAATTGATTATTGGTTAAAATTAGTACTTGATTTTTAAAATCTTGCGCCATGAAACCATCAATAAAATGGATTTTCATATTTATTATTTTTAATGGGTATATTGTAGATATAAATTGTCAAAACAAGTGGTGGCAAAGGGAAATCCCAACTCCATCTGCAAATCAGATGATCAATCCAGATTATATTTCTAAAAGAAGAGAATTAGAAATTAACCTAGATGAATTGAATGGGGTTAAAGAAAGACATGGGCAACAAAAACTTACCAGAGAACAGCAAATGCAATATGATTATATTTTGTTTCTATATGATAGCAAAATTACTCGTTTAGAGGAAGAACTGAAGGTACTCCCGATGTATATTGACAATCCTAAATTTAATAATCAAAATATTTATTTTCAAAATAACAATCAGCAAAGAACGGATGTTAATATTTCATCACCAAGCATTTCAACATCTAATGTAAAATCACTTGATAATAACTATCTTCTAGCCCTTTATAGAATTAAAAATTGTGATAAGAAGAATTATAAAAGTGATTATGAATTTAACAAAGAATCACTAAACCTTTACTATAATCTAAAGGCAAATATTGATGAAATAGTGTCTTCCGAAACTGATCTTAGACCTAATAGTGGAGGGTTTTCATTCTATAAAGAAAAAATAAAGTATTATGGAATTTTTATTAACAATTGGGGTCCTTCTATTGGTTCTAATGAGGCAGAAAAGGAGATAAATAACATAAATAAAATGATTGAGGAAGTGACTAAAAGTAATGAAAAATATTTTAATAAAACGCATACAGATATCATTCTTCATTACAATATTATAGGAGGTTTCCTACCCGAAAAAGAAGTAAAGAAAAGTACTGCATTTAGATACTGGTACGAATATTATAACTATTATCTAGAGATTATAGGGTATGATAATCCTGGTGATCTTAAATTCAAAAATGGTAACAAAAAAGAGTATTTCTATTCTTACCAAAACTCTGGTTTTGATCCCATTAAATTTTACAATGAAGGAGGGTATAAAAATATTAAATTTGAATGTTTTACATATACTGACGAACCCGGAAAAGAAAACAAGATAATTAAAGAGTTTTCTGTGGAGATTCCATTTACTCTTGGCAAAAAAACTATTTTAAATCTAGATTTCTATTTGGAAAGTACTTACATGAAAGATATAAGATATAAAATAGAACAAGTAGATGAATTACCGAATGGAATAAATTTCGATAATTAGTTGAAACTTGTAAAAGCCGAACCCCTTTACCACTATTAGCCGCTTAAGTTTCAATTAACATAAATAATTAAACGACAAACACTCGATCTTTATTTTGGGTGGTCAATTTATGCCAGCAAAAAAATAGTCAAAGACATTAGCCAATGTATTTGCAAGCACATTGCCAAAGCCCCACAAGCCAATACCTCTATCAATGCTTTGGCAAAGAGCTTGCAAAACAGTAGAATTGAATTTTAAAATTTTTCTCCCTCGCGCCGACGTAAGAAAAATAAGATTAACATGACAAATAAAAAGTAATGATCCGTATAGCAAGACAATTTTCTAGTACCGAGACAAATAAATAAGGTCTGGCCCATAACACGGACATTATGGGCAAGCCATTGACAACATAACAGTTAAGTGCATATATAAAAAACATTCCTGCACCCTTGACAGCTTAACCGTGACAAGAAAACTCTGTGCTTTCTATCGGGACTTGCCTGCGCACAAAAATTTTAAAATTCTTAACAATTGCAGCACATTTGAAAGCCCGTACAAGCCGACACTAATGCCAAAGGCTTTTAAAAGAGCTGCAATTTTGAATTCCCTATTCATCTAAATTTTAATAGAATTACTGTTAATACTGAAATAAAAATTGAGAAATGGCAGAAAAAGTATCAAAAAAAATCAAAGCTTAGTCCCTTTTTTTGGTGACGATTAATCTTCATCAAAGGTTTGGATCCTCTAGGTCTGCAAAACAGTTCCGATGCAACTTCTTCTATTTATATTTGATTCGTATTGTAAAAGTTTCGTAACTTTATAAAAATAAGTACATTGTTTTTTTAAATGTTCCCTGAATAAAAATGATCTAATTCAAGATAAACTATTTCTGCCATTCTTAGAAAGATAAGTTTTTGTAGCCAAATCATTATTAATAGAATTTTTTATAAAACATAAAACATTAAATCAATGAAACATTGTATTTTATTTGTTGTACTAATTATGTGCATTTTGACAGTCAAAGGTCAGGATTTTATCATTAAAAATGATAAAACCGAAATTAAAGCAAAAGTAATTGAGATTCAGGAAGAGTTTATAAAGTATTACTTATTTGAATCTCCTGAAGGACCAATTAGGAACATAAGAATATCTGATGTTTTTATGATTATTTATTCTGATGGAACAAGAGAAACATTTACTAATAAGAATATTGAAAAAACAGAAGTCATTCAAGCAAAAGAGAGCAAATCGATAGTTAGTTATCAAGATAAAAATCAAGAAAAGAAACAAAACGATAAATCAACAAATTTGGGATTTATTTTTGGTGGGAAGGCAGGATACTACATTCCTTATAGCCAAAATATTTCAGAAATATATGGGGGAGGCTTTATGGGGGGTCTTGTAATAGGTTATTGGGCTGAAGGAGCTGGATTAGAAATCGACTGGAGATATTATTCAAAAGCAGGTGATCCTTATACGTATGGTTCTGTTGATCAAGCAGATTGCCAACTTTCAATAAGTCCTTTGACTTTAACTGGTTATTGGGATGCTTATCATAAGGGTAATTTTTCTTCTTATGTCGGCGCAGGATTAGGTGTAAGTTTTATAAAAGAAGACCTTGTAATGAGTGCGATTGGACAAACTGGTTCTGCATCAGCTTCTTTGACTGGTTTTGAATTTCACTCTACAGGAGGAATACGCTTTTCACCATTTTATATTGAAATCACCTTTTCAAGTTGCACTGTTAAGGAAATTGGATTTGGAGGAATTTTAATAAGCGGAGGATTATTCTTTTAAGTATAGAAGATTCCATAATGTTTGGATATTCTTCAACTTTATATAATTATCAAATGTGAGGAATACTATTTTCAATCTAAAGAATTATTATGAATCACTCATTTAAAATCATTCTAATTGTTAACCTCTTTATTGGATCATTTGTTTGTCTTGTATCCTGCAAGAAAATGCCTGCTGCAGCATTTACAGCATCCACAACAATCATTACTGCAGGTGAAATTGTGTCCTTTACAGACTACTCAGTAAACAATCCAACAAGTTGGTCATGGGATTTTGGTGATGGAGGAACCTCAACAAGTCAAAATCCTTCACATACTTATACGACTTCAGGAACCTATACAGTGACTTTAACAGTAACCAACAGTTCAGGTTCAGGTTCATTAAAAAAACCAAATTATATAACGGTTAAGTTACCAGCGCCAGTAGCAGCATTTATAGCCTCAACTACAACCATTAATACAGGTGGAACTGTGAACTTCACCGACCAATCAACAAACAGTCCTGCAAATTGGTCATGGAATTTTGGTGATGGAGGAACCTCTACAACTCAAAATCCATCACATATTTATACGACAGCAGGAACCTACACTGTGACTTTGACAGTAACAAACAGTTCAAGATCAGATTCAGAGACAAAGTCAAATTATATAACCGTTAATCTACCTGCACCAGTTGCTGCATTCAAAGCCTCATCAACAATCATTACTGTAGGAAAGGCTGTTAATTTTACAGACCAATCAATAAACAGTCCAACAAGCTGGTCTTGGAATTTTGGTGATGGAGGAACCTCCACAACTCAGAATCCATCACATACTTATTTAACCGCTGGTACCTATTCAGTGACCTTAACTGTAACCAATAGTGGAGGATCAGATTCAGAGACAAAAGCAAATTACATAATCGTCTCGAATTCCACAACTGAAATATTGATAATTAATGATGGTTTTAGACCGCATCTATCTCCTGATGGTAGTTCTATAGTATTTTTAAGACTGCACGCAACTTCTGTCACAGGACAAGATCAAAGTGATATTTGGAGTGTTAATATAGATGGAACAGGCTTGACTCGATTGACAAATACAGTAGATCAATGTGAATACTCCCCACAATGGCATCCTAATGGGAACACCATTGCATTTATTCGGTCTTCATCTGCGAATTATTATCTCTATGAATCTGGAAAAATAATGGAGATGAATAAGAATGGTACTAATCAAACAGTAATACTTGAGTCGAATTGGAAAACAAAAGACTTCTGCTTTTATCCACGTAATAATAATCTTTACATAGTGACTATTGCTAACTTAGACCAAACAGACCAAGTCTTTCTTAGTCTCGGAACTTGGCCAAACATTTCAGGCTTAGCATTAAGAAGGGATAAAGGAAGAGCTGTAAGGTCTGCTTATACCCAAAGTATTGATACCCCTGATATACTCGTTACAGAAGGTTATGGGTCAGCGTACTGTGTAGTTTTTAACCCAGTTAACTTAACAGAAAATACCATTACAAGTGCTGTTTTCCCTTGGCCGTGCTTATCACCAGATGGTAATAAAATAGTAGCAGGAAGTGACGGAGGACTAAATGTGGGGATATATACTATGAATAAAAATGGAACAAACATTACTAAAATCACACAAGGCACAGACCATCAACCTACATGGTCAGGCAATACAATAGTATTTGTCCGCTTTAATGGGAACTCGCTTAAAGATTGTTCCTTGTATTCTATAACAATCAATTGAAACAATCACTCAAAGTTGGTTCAATTAATTCATGATTAGCTCAAATTTGATTCATAACAAATTATATTTGCAAGCACATTGTCAAAGCATCTCAATCCAGCACCTCTTTCAAAGCTTTGGCTAAGAGCTCGCAAATTAGAAGAATTGAGTTTTAAAATTTTTCTCCCTCGCGCCGACGCAAGAAAAATTTCTACAAAAAGATATAAACATATAAAAAGATTCGTATACTGAGACAGTTAACTGGTAACGAGACAAATAAATAAGTCGAGTAGGTAAAGGGGAGTTTCACCCCTAAACCTCTCTCAGAACCGTACGTGAACCTCTCGATTCATACGGCTCTTCGAACTCATACAACCAGTAAAGGTTGCAGGCAGAAGAAACAAGCTCATCCTCCAAATGGAGTTGGCAAAATAAAAATAGCCTTGAGTCCGCTGACCCCTTCGCTCCTAATGACATTACTCATTCATATCTTGGGTATAGTCGCTACTACGAGTCAGTCCGCCACAAACAGACGCATCGCTATTTCAGCCTTTCCCTTCGGGTTCTCGGCTTTTTCGCTTAACATCGTCTGTTTGCTTCTCCTGTTCCGTAAACATGCCCAGATAGAGTTCCTGCCGTCTTAATGCCGGATATCATGCAAGCAATAATCAGGTTACACCTTGCACCTTGCTCTCTCGCAGCCGTCAACCGCACGATTTCGATACCATGAAAGTTATTTACGACACTTCAATAACGGTTTACTTTCGGTCAGCTCCTCTATCCCCACCAGTACTGAATGTATCCAGACTTTTTCCGGACCTTCAGTCATTAACCTTGATGCTAAAAGTACCCAACTCGTGAAAAGTGAGCACCACAAGGCGGTTTGGTCACTGTGCCTGAACACCCTGACCGATAGACCAACTCAAGATATCTTGACAAATCTTTGTCCCGTGAGACCTCTATCCTATAGTCTGGCTCGTTCCTCATTTACAATGACAAAAATACCTTGACTATCATCATGTTTACAGTTACATTACTACTTAAAAGAACCTCTTTGTACCCTGTAGTAACTCAGGACACACGCCTAAGCATAACACGGATGGTATGGGTAATTGCCTTCAGCAGCCCGGACAGCTTAGTAATCAGCTCCAAAAGTCTATGCGATTAGAATTATTTTCACTTATCAAAATTTCGGTACCGTGTCTAATCCTGCTGCCTAGACAAAGTCAATAGGGCTGCTGGCCTTCGCACCGTTGTCATGGTTTTTGCATCGCCACTTAGAGAGTTTTATCGTGACGGGACAACTTGGCGCCATCTACCGGGACTCAGCCATCTGGACAAATTCATCTGGACGAGAAAACTCACGTCCATCTACTGGGACTTTGCAAAAACTCATGCCAACCCTGACACAGACGGCAACTCCCTATACCACCGGGCCGTTATCTGCAAGGCAAATTGCGGCCAAGTTTTCACTGTACCCGGACTGCCGATGCGCAAGCAAGAGTTTGGCAACCCGTCCCTGCAACCTTCGCTGCGTTGCCAAACACATGCTTCTTTGCCTACCCGGACTTCGCCATCTGGACAATTCTATCTTAACTCAAAATTCTATTTCAAGTGCCAGGACTTTGGCATTTTGACAACTTTAACCTAATTTGTGAGTTTGTGAACGTTTATCTAAGAATTATCATCACAATACTAAAAAAATGAAGTATTTGATTTCCATATTTCTACTGCTTTTATTTTTAAGTGGTTGCTCAAGAACTAATCAAGTTTTAGACTCGAATTCAAAAATTGACTTTATTAAAAAGCCAATTGAATTTTTAGAGTTATCAAAATTTGTTTCATCGATAAATTACGTTCCTCTAGAAACCAACTCAAAATGCAATATCAAGAGAATTAGCAAGATAAAATTCATCAATGATTCAATATTTATTTTTAATGAGATTGGATGGGGGATAACAGACATTCTAATCTTTGATAAAGCTGGTAGGTTTCTAAGTACATTTTGCCAAAGTGGACTAGGACCTGAAGAAATTCAATCGCCAAGAGACCTTATTGAAAATGGGCAATCTATTTTAATCTGGGACCGAAATAAAGTAGCTGAATTTGATAAACGAGGTAATTTTAAAAAGAAACTGTTTAACGCTTCATTTGGAGGACGAAATTTTTTTAAGGATTCATGTTTTATTTATTTGTATCATGGTACTGAGTTACCGGGAGTCCTGAGTCAATTTGATACAACGGGCCGTTTAATTATGACATTTAAACCTCCCATATCTAAGAAAATAAGTTCAGCATTTGAGGGCGAAGCTCTCTTTTGTTCAAATGGGGAATACCACTTTTTTTCTCCTTCTGTTGATACAGTTTGGACTTTAAATGAAAGTCACTTGATTCCGAAATATGTTTTTAATTTCGAAAATGATTTAACTCTCCAAATGCTATTTCAAATGCATGGAGATATAACGCCTCCTGAATTTCAAAAAATTATGAATAGCAATCCATTCTCCCATGTCTTTCGATTTATTGAGAGTGATAATTACTTATATATATCTTATTCTAAATTACAGAAAAACGGTAACAAATTAATAGCAAAGGATTCAGGGCATCAAATTGATTTTGAGTTTTGTATAAATGATATTGATAATGGGATATATGGACTTCCTATCGCAATTTTTGATGATACATTGGTTATGCTTTTAGAACCGTTGAAAATATTAAAGCGAATCAAGAGCAATTCAAATCCAATTAAGACAGAATTTGATCATCTGGCTGAAACAGTTAGTGAGGATTCTAATCCAGTACTGATGTATTGTAAATCAATGTCGTTTAGTTAAGAAAACCATCTAAAAGTACTGATTTATTGGTATTTTGATGAAAATAGTTCTTTGAAATGTTTGTAGTTATCGGGTTATTTTCTATTTTGTGGGATATAAGGGGGTAACCTCAATTATCAA